>DATGHJ010000001.1:0-4078 GCA_035308085.1 Trinickia sp.
AATCCCATCGAATCGACGAATCAACAACGACGAATGAACGACTTTTCACGGGCTTCCACGCTCACCCTGCGCCGCAATAGCGCCGCGGCACCCAGCAGCCGGCCGAAGAACGTCGCGCCTTCACCGAACGTTGATCGCGCGAAAACGGCCAGATCGAACGATGACGGCGAACGCGTCGTGCGCAGCGAAACCCTGCTGCAAGGACGCAGCCACATCAGCATCACGCACAACGGCGAGACCTACCAGCTTCGCGCAACCCGATTGGGCAAGCTGATCCTGACGAAGTAAGCAACGTGTATTGTGGGGACCACCTCCCAGAGAGGTGTTGGGCAGTAGCCAGCCACGACGGCTTGCACGCGAGATCTAGACCCCTTCGTGCAGACACCTTCAAGCAGCCGTCGAAGCCAGCCATGCCATTTTTTTGCGCGGTTTCCTGCTTAATTACCGCGGCCCTCCGAACTCATTCGGTCAGGCCCAGCGCCGCGATGCCGGCGCGCGCCACCGTTGCATCCTGATCCGACTTCACGCCCGATACGCCGATCGAACCCACCACTTCGCCGTCCACGACGATCGGCACCCCGCCCTCCACCATGCTGACCAGCGGCGCGCTCAGAAACGCCGTGCGGCCCTGCTTGATGATCTCCTCGTAGACCTTGCTTTCGCGGCGGCCGAGCACCGAAGTGCGTCCTTTGCCGATCGCCATTTCGACAGTGCTCGGCGCGGCGCCGTCCATGCGGTGCAGATACAGCAGATGACCACCGTCGTCGAAGATCGCAACGGTCACGGCCCAGTGGTTCGCGACCGCATGCGCTTCGGCGGCGGCGGCCATCTTCTTGACGTCTTCGTCGGTAAGTACGAGTTTGGTTCTCACGAGCATCCTCTTTGGTTCGTAATGCGGCGCGCTGCAGCACAGCGTGACGCAACAATCAATCCGTGCCGGTCAGATGGTCGCCGACATTCGCACCGAACACGCGTTCGCGCAACAACGCGAGCTGGTCGCGCACCTGGGCAGCCTTTTCGAATTCGAGATTCTTCGCGTGCTCCATCATCTGTTTCTCGAGCCGCTTGATCTCCTTCGCAATCTGCTTCTCCGACATGTCCTCGAACTTCGCGCGCTGTTGCTGCTCCTTGAGTTCCGCGCGCACTTCGTCGGCGTTATAGACGCCGTCGATGATGTCCTTGATCCGCTTCACGACGCCGCGCGGCACGATGCCCATCTTCTCGTTGTGCGCCAACTGCTTCGCCCGCCGCCGCTCGGTTTCGTCGATCGCGCGGCGCATCGAATCGGTGATCCTGTCCGCGTACAGCAGAGCCTTGCCATTGATGTTGCGCGCCGCGCGCCCGATCGTCTGGATCAGCGAACGCTCGGCGCGCAGGAAGCCTTCCTTGTCCGCGTCGAGAATCGCGACGAGCGACACTTCGGGAATGTCGAGCCCCTCGCGCAGCAAGTTGATGCCGACGAGCACATCGAACGTGCCGAGACGCAAGTCGCGAATGATCTCGACGCGCTCGACCGTATCGATATCGCTGTGCAGGTAGCGCACCTTGACGCCGTGGTCGGCGAGAAATTCGGTCAGCTGCTCGGCCATGCGCTTCGTGAGCACGGTGACGAGCACGCGGTCGCCGGCCGCGACGCGCGCGTTGATCTCGGAGAGCACGTCGTCGACCTGCGTGCGCGCCGGCCGCACTTCGACCTCGGGGTCGACGAGGCCGGTCGGCCGCACGACCTGTTCGGCGACCTGACCCGAGGTTTTTTTCTCATAGTCGGCGGGCGTCGCCGACACGAAGATCGCCTGGCGCATCTTGCGCTCGAACTCGGGGAACTTGAGCGGCCGGTTGTCGAGCGCCGACGGCAGCCGGAACCCGTAGTCGACGAGATTTTCCTTGCGTGCTCGGTCGCCGTTGTACATGCCGTTCAGCTGGCCGATCAGCACGTGCGACTCGTCGAGCAGCATCAGCGCGTCGGGCGGCAGATAATCGACGAGCGTCGGCGGCGGCTCGCCCGGCGCCGCGCCCGAAAAGTGCCGCGAGTAATTCTCGATACCCTTGCAGAAACCCAGCTCCTGCAGCATCTCCAAATCGAACCGCGTGCGCTGCTCGAGCCGCTGCGCCTCGACGAGCTTGCCGTCCTGATGGAAGAACTCGAGCCGGTCGCGCAATTCGGTTTTGATCGTCTCGACAGCGCGCATCACGGTTTCGCGTGGTGTCACATAGTGCGACGACGGGTAGACGGTGAAGCGCGGAATCTTCTGCCGCACGCGGCCCGTGAGCGGATCGAACAACTGCAGCGACTCGACTTCGTCGTCGAACAGCTCGATGCGCACCGCCATCTCCGCATGCTCGGCAGGGAAGATGTCAATCGTGTCGCCGCGCACGCGGAACGCGCCGCGCTGAAAATCGGCTTCGTTGCGGCTGTACTGCATCGCGATCAGCCGCGCGATGACGTCGCGCTGGCCGATCTTGTCGCCGGAGCGAAGCGTCAGAATCATCTGGTGGTACTCGGACGGATTGCCGATACCGTAGATCGCCGACACCGTCGCCACGATCACGACGTCGCGCCGCTCCATCAGGCTTTTGGTGGCCGACAGCCGCATCTGCTCGATGTGCTCGTTGATCGACGAGTCCTTCTCGATGAACAAGTCGCGCTGCGGCACATAGGCTTCCGGCTGGTAGTAGTCGTAGTACGAGACGAAGTACTCGACCGCATTGCGCGGGAAGAACTCGCGAAACTCCGAGTAGAGCTGCGCGGCGAGCGTCTTGTTCGGCGCGAATACGATGGCCGGGCGGCCGAGCCGCGCAATCGTGTTCGCCATCGTGAAGGTCTTGCCTGAGCCGGTCACGCCGAGCAGCGTCTGGAACGACAGGCCGTCCTCAACACCTTCGACGAGCGTCTTGATCGCCTCGGGCTGATCGCCGGCCGGCGGATACGGCTGGTACAGGTGAAACGGCGAGCCGTCGAACTCGACGAATTTCGATTCGTCAAGCGTGTCGTCGACTGGAGCGAGATGGTGTTCGGACATGAGGAAGCGGTTCCTTCGCCGAGGGCAGGCAAAAGGCTATTTTAGCGCCTCGGGCTTGCGCGAGCTGATGGGCGGTCGAGTCCGGCGATGGATCCGGGGCCGCTACGGAATTAGGGGGAGATCGGCGCGGATTGTCGGCAAAAAACGCACGACCGTCCGTGTCTTTGCATGACCGACATTATCGAATCCGGGGCCTGGATTCGATACAATGCCAGACTGCGCTCGCGCGCCACCGGTCCGGACAAGTACCCAACCGCATTTGGACGGACCCGTTAGGCCGGGAGCCTGCCTCTTTCTTTTCACTACCGCCGAACCATCATGTCCCTCTTCTCCGCTGTCGAACTCGCTCCCCGCGACCCGATCCTGGGCCTCAACGAAGCCTTCAATGCCGATACCCGCACCACCAAAGTCAACCTCGGCGTGGGTGTCTATACCAACGAAGAGGGCAAGATCCCGCTGCTGCGCGCAGTTCGTGACGCGGAAAAAGCGCGCGTCGACGCGGCGCTGCCGCGCGGCTACCTGCCGATCGAAGGGATCGCGGCCTACGACGCAGCCGTGCAAAAGCTGCTGCTCGGCAACGACTCGCCGCTGATCGCGGCCGGCCGCGTAGTGACGGCGCAGGCGCTCGGCGGCACGGGCGCGCTGAAGATCGGCGCGGATTTCCTGAAGCGCGTGAACCCGAACGTCAAGGTCGCGATCAGCGATCCGAGCTGGGAAAACCACCGGGCGCTGTTCGAAGGCGCGGGCTTCGAAGTCGTCGCGTATCCGTACTACGACGCGCAATCCAACGGCGTCAATTTCGACGGCATGCTGAGCGCGCTGAGCAGCTACGCCGCGGGCACGATCGTCGTGCTGCATGCGTGCTGCCACAACCCGACGGGCGTCGACCTCACCGAAGCGCAATGGAAGCAAGTCGTCGAAGTCGTGAAGGCGCGCCAACTGGTGCCGTTCCTCGACATCGCCTACCAAGGCTTCGGCGACAGCATCGAAGCCGACGCCGCCGCCGTGCGCCTGTTCGCGGCATCGGAACTGAACGTGTTCGTGTCGTCGTCGTTCTC
>DATGHJ010000002.1:0-7309 GCA_035308085.1 Trinickia sp.
CAGAACGCGATCACTTCGGCCTTCTGCACGAGCCACGCTCGCACTTTGCCTTTGAGCACCGGCTCCTTGCCGATCGAGCCCAGGCCCTTGCCGTGAATCACGCGCAGGCATCGCAGGCCGCGCTTGCCCGATTCGCGGATGAATTCCGCCAGCGCCTCGCGCGCCTCGTCGCGGCGCATGCCATGCAAATCGAGCTGCGCCTGCACGATCCAGTCGCCGCGCCGCAGTTTCTTCACGACGTCCTGGCTCACGCCCGGGCGGCAGTAGGAAAGAGATTCGTCGGTATCGAGCAGGACTTCGGGGTCGAACTCGTCGGAGATCGCCTCGTGCAGCACGGCTTCTTCGTCGCGCTGCGTTTGGACCGGAAGCGGGGGAGGCGGCGTGCGCACGCTCGGCGCGCGCGCCGGCGCTTTCAGCGGGGCGACTTCGCCGATTTCGCGGCGAAACAGATTGGCGTCCGCGGCGGCCTCGCGCGCGGTCTGGGCCGCGGCGACCCGCTCGCGTTGGCGCTGGGCGGCGTCGCCTTTGAGCGCGTCGCGCAACGCGCCTAGTCCGGCGAGGCCGGTGCCGCGCGCGGGTGCTGGCGCTGGCTGGGGCGCCGTTGGGGCCGGGGCCGTTGTTTCGACGGCCGCGCGCTGCTTCTTCGGCTCGCTCGGGTGAGGTAGGTTCTTGGCCATGACGATGACATGCACTGCTAGTGGACACGCGGCAAGCGCTTGCGTCGAACCGCGCTTCGGCTTCTTTTGGCGGCTCGCGCAAGCGAACTATCCTGTCGTGCTTTGCGCCTCCAACGTAAAAGGGGCCGCCGGCGTCTGGCCGCGGCCCCATTTTGATGCGATAGATCGGCGTCGAAGGCTATGAAGCGCGCTTGCCGGCCATTTTACCGGTCGGCCTCGTGGCTCATCACGTGTTCCTGCGTCACCTCGTGGATGCTCTCGAGGTAGCGCTGCGCGTCGAGCGCGGCCATGCAGCCGGTGCCGGCGCTCGTGATCGCCTGACGGTACACGTGGTCTTGCACGTCGCCCGCGGCGAACACGCCGGGCACGCTCGTCGCCGTCGCGTTGCCATTGAAGCCGCCGTTCGTGATGATGTAGCCGTTCTTCATCTCGAGCTGGCCGGCGAAGATATCGGTGTTCGGCTTGTGGCCGATCGCGACAAAGAGACCCTGCAGATCGAGATCGGTCGTCTCGCCCGACTTCACGTCCTTGATGCGCAGGCCGTTGACGCCCGAGTCGTCGCCCTTCACTTCGTCGAGCACGTGGTTCCACTTGATCTCGACGACGCCTTCCTTTTCCTTCTCGAGCAGGCGATCGATCAGGATCGGCTCGGCGCGGAACTTGTCGCGGCGGTGGACCACCGTGACCTTCTTCGCGATGCCGGCCAGATAGAGCGCTTCTTCAACCGCCGTATTGCCGCCGCCGACCACGGCCACGTGCTGGTTCTTATAGAAGAAGCCGTCGCAGGTTGCGCAGGCGGACACGCCGCGGCCCATGAACTTCTCTTCCGACGCCAGGCCGAGATACTGCGCCGAGGCGCCGGTCGCGATGATCAGCGAATCGCAGGTGTACTCGCCGGAGTCGCCGATCAGGCGGAGTGGTTTTTCGTCGAGCTTCGCCGTATGGATGTGATCGAAGAGGATTTCGGTGTTGAAGCGCTCGGCGTGGTCGAGGAAACGCTGCATCAGTTCGGGGCCTTGCACGCCGTTCGCGTCCGCGGGCCAGTTTTCGACGTCGGTCGTCGTCATCAGTTGGCCGCCTTGCGCGATGCCCGTGACGAGCACCGGCGACAGGTTGGCGCGCGCCGCATAGACGGCGGCGGTGTAGCCGGCGGGGCCGGAACCGAGAATCAGGACTTTGGCGTGCTTGCGGGTGGACATGATGGGGCTTCAATCCGTAAAAAAGGCGGCTGGCGAATACGCGGCTCGATCCGCTCGAGCCAATGCAACCGGGGCTGCAACAGCAGATGGGTACGAGCCTCGCATTATAAAGGCCCGCTTACGGCGCTGCTCAGAGAACCTTTCAATCGTTGCGATAGCTCAGGCGAGGCCCGCTGGTTGCCCATTCGGGCCGAAAGAGCACGATCCACGCCCGGAAGTTGGACGACTGTCGCGAGTTACCGTCATTTACAGCCTGCCGTGCAACTGAGCGTTTACAATAGCCCGCATCGAACGACTGGCGGCTTTCGCGCGCGAAGGCCGCAGGATGCACTACGGATTCAATGGCCAAAGCTCCCTATTCCGCGAACGCGCAGGCATTGCCGCATCGCATGTCGCGCCTCTTCACCGAAATTCGCTGGATATTGCAGGTCGCGCTCGGCGTGTTCCTGCTGATGGCGCTCGTCAGCTACAGCCGCCACGACCCGAGTTGGACGCATGCGGCGCAGGTCGAGCGCATCAACAACTGGGCGGGGCGCGTTGGCGCCTGGACGTCCGACATCCTGCTGCTCTTGTTCGGGTTGTCCGCCTACTGGTGGGTCGTGCTGCTCGCCCGCCACATTTCCGCGAACTACCGCCGCATCACGCGCAGCGAGGCGCCCGATGAGGATGCGCCGCGCGATTCGTCGACGTGGATCACCGAAGGCGTCGCGTTCGTGCTCGTGCTGCTCGCGTGCGACGGCATCGAGGCGTTGCGCATGTGGTCGCTGAAAGTGCAGTTGCCGCGTGCGCCGGGCGGCGTGGTCGGCGAGGCGGTCGCGCGCGGCGTGTCGCATGCGCTCGGCTTCACGGGCGGCACGCTCGCGCTGCTGGTGGCGCTTGCCATCGGCTTGTCGCTGTATTTCCGGTTTTCATGGCTGTCGGTGGCGGAACAGGTCGGCGACGCGATCATCTCGGCGGTCACGCTCGCGAAGCTGCGCCGCGAGACGGTGCGCGACCGCAAGCTCGGCGAGGCCGCCGCGGTCAAGCGCGAGGGCAAGGTCGAGCAGGGTCGCGTGCGGATCGAAGAGCACGAGCCCGTCACGATCGTGCCGCCGGTCGTCACGCCCGCGAAGTCGGAGCGCGTCGAGAAGGAGAAGCAGGTGCCGCTCTTCGCCGATTTGCCCGGCGATTCGACGCTGCCGCCGATCGCGCTGCTCGACCCCGCGCCGCCCGCCCAGGAAACGATTTCCGCCGATACGCTCGAATTCACGTCGCGTCTCATCGAGAAGAAACTCAAGGATTTCGGCGTCGAGGTGAGCGTCGTCGCGGCGTATCCGGGGCCGGTCGTCACGCGCTACGAGATCGAGCCGGCCACCGGCGTGAAGGGCAGCCAGATCGTCAATCTCGCGAAGGATCTCGCGCGGTCGCTGTCGCTCGTGTCGATCCGCGTCGTCGAGACGATTCCCGGCAAGAATTACATGGCGCTCGAGTTGCCGAACCAGCGGCGGCAGACGGTGCGTCTCTCCGAAATTCTCGGCTCCGAGGTCTACGCGGCGGCGCCATCCGCGCTCACGATGGGTCTCGGCAAGGACATCGGCGGCAAGCCCGTGTGCGCCGATCTCGCGAAGATGCCGCACTTGCTCGTCGCGGGTACGACCGGTTCGGGCAAGTCGGTGGGCATCAACGCGATGATTCTCTCGCTGCTCTACAAGGCGAGCGCCGACCAGGTGCGGATGATCCTGATCGATCCGAAGATGCTCGAAATGAGCGTCTACGAAGGCATTCCGCACTTGCTGTGCCCCGTCGTCACCGACATGCGCCAAGCCGGCCATGCGCTCAACTGGGCGGTCGCCGAAATGGAGCGCCGCTACAAGCTGATGAGCAAGCTCGGCGTGCGCAATCTCGCGGGCTACAACAACAAGATCGACGACGCGGCCAAGCGCGAGGACAAGATTCCGAATCCGTTCAGCCTGACGCCGGACGATCCAGAGCCGCTCGCGCGCTTGCCGAACATCGTCGTCGTGATCGACGAGCTCGCGGACCTGATGATGGTGGTCGGCAAGAAGGTCGAAGAGCTGATCGCGCGGATCGCGCAGAAGGCCCGCGCGGCCGGCATCCACTTGATTCTCGCGACGCAGCGTCCGTCGGTCGACGTCATCACCGGGCTCATCAAGGCCAACGTACCGACGCGCATGGCGTTCCAGGTGTCGTCGAAGATCGATTCGCGCACGATCCTCGACCAGCAAGGCGCCGAGTCGCTGCTCGGCATGGGCGACATGCTCTATCTGCCGCCGGGCTCGGGCTTGCCGGTGCGTGTGCACGGGGCGTTCGTGTCGGACGAGGAGGTGCATCGCGTCGTCGAGAAGCTCAAGGAGCAGGGCGAGCCGAATTACATCGAAGGCATTCTTGAAGGCGGGCTCGCCGGTGAAGGCGACGAAGGCTCGCCCGGCGCCGGCGCCGGGGCTGGCGGCGAAGAGTCGGACCCGCTTTACGATCAAGCGGTCGAAGTCGTCATCAAGAATCGCCGTGCGTCGATCTCGCTCGTGCAGCGGCACTTGCGCATCGGCTACAACCGCGCGGCGCGGCTGCTCGAGCAGATGGAGCAGTCGGGGCTCGTTTCGGCGATGTCGTCGAACGGCAACCGCGAAATTCTCGTGCCGGCGCGCGAAACCGATTGAGCGGCATGGCAAGCCGCGCCGCCAAGCGTCGCGCGGCTTGCCGCCGCCGGTTCAAGCTGGCTCGAGCCACATCTACGGAGAACCACCTCATGCTGCAACTCTTCGGGCGCGATGCCCGTACTTCCCATTCCGCAACGAACCACGCGCGCCGTCCGCTGTTGCGCTCGGCGGCGCGCCTCGCGAGCATTGCCGTGATCGGCGCGTCGATTTTCGCCGCGCCGCAGGCGTTCGCGAGCGGCATCGAGCAGTTGAAGGCGTTCGTGTCGCAAGTCAAATCGGCACGCGGCGACTTCGTGCAGAAGCAGGTGAAGGCGCCGAGCAAGGCGCAGGCTGCAAGCAGCGATATGGCGATGCCGAACATCACGAGCACGTCGAGCGGCACGTTCCTGTTCGCGCGTCCCGGCAAGTTCATCTGGTCGTACGAGAAGCCGTATGAGCAAGTGCTGCAAGCCGACGGCGACAACCTCTACGTCTACGACAAGGACCTGAACCAAGTCACGGTGCGCAAGCTCGGCGGCGCGCTCGGCGCGAGCCCGGCGGCGATCCTGTTCGGCAGCAACGATCTCGACAAGAACTTCACGCTCAAGGACGCCGGCGTGAAGGACGGCATCGACTGGCTCGAGCTGACGCCGAAAGCGAAGGACACGCAATTCCAGCGCGTGGGCATCGGCTTTCGCGATGGCAACCTCGAAGCGATGGAATTGCACGACGTGTTCGGCAACGTGACGCTGCTCACCTTCTCGAACATCCAGAAGAACCCGCCGCTCAAGGCCGATACGTTCAAGTTCGTCGTGCCGAAGGGCGCGGACGTGTTGAACGGTTGAGCGTCGCGCGTGGCGCGCTCGTCGGGCCGCGCATCCAGGGAGGGTAGGGTTCATGTCAGATCTCTTCCAAGTCGAGCCGCGCCGGCCGCTAGCAGAGGCACTGCGGCCGAAGACGCTCGACGAGGTCATCGGTCAAACCCACTTGCTCGGCGAGGGCAAGCCGCTGCAGCTCGCGTTCGCGTCGGGCAAGCCGCATTCGATGATCCTGTGGGGGCCGCCGGGCGTCGGCAAGACGACGTTGGCGCGGCTCACCGCGATTGCGTTCGATTGCGAATTCATTGCGCTGTCGGCCGTGCTCGGCGGGGTCAAGGATATTCGCGAATCGATGGACCGCGCGCAGCAGAACCTGAACACGCGCGGCAAGCACACGATCCTGTTCGTCGACGAAATCCACCGGTTCAACAAAGGGCAGCAGGATGCGCTCTTGCCGTTCGTCGAATCCGGTCTCGTGACCTTCATCGGCGCGACGACCGAAAACCCGAGCTTCGAGGTGAACTCGGCATTGCTGTCGCGTGCGCAGGTTTATGTGCTCAAGTCGCTCAGCGATGATGAGATGCGGCAGTTATTGCGGCGTGCGCAGGAAGTCGCGCTCGAAGGTCTGGTCTTCGAGGAGCTGGCGGTCGCTACGCTGATCGGCTACGCCGACGGCGACGCGCGGCGCTTCCTGAACCTCCTCGAGCAGGCGCAGACGGCGGCGCTTTCGTCGAAGAAGATGCATATCGACGCCGACTTCGTCGCGAATGCGCTGACCTTGAACGCGCGTCGCTTCGACAAGGGCGGCGAGAACTTCTACGACCAGATCTCGGCGCTGCACAAGTCGGTGCGCGGCTCGCATCCGGATGCGGCGCTTTACTGGTTCTGCCGGATGATCGACGGCGGCGCCGATCCCAAGTACCTCTCGCGCCGCATCGTCAGGATGGCGTGGGAAGACATCGGCCTCGCCGACCCGCGCGCGATGCAGATCGCCAACGACGCCGCCGCGACCTTCGAGCGCCTCGGCTCGCCCGAAGGCGAGCTGGCGCTCGGCCAGGCCGTGATCTACCTCGCGTGCGCGGCGAAGAGCAACGCCGGATATAACGCGTTCAATCAGGCGATGGCGTTCGTGAAGCAGGACAAGTCGCGCGAGGTGCCGGTTCATTTGCGCAACGCGCCGACCCGCTTGATGAAGGAGCTCGGTTACGGCCGCGAATATCGCTACGCGCACGACGAGCCGAATGCGTACGCGGCCGGGGAGACCTATCTGCCCGAAGGCATGCGCGAACCCGGCTGGTACGAGCCGGTGCCGCGCGGTCTCGAAACGAAGATCGCCGAGAAGCTCGCTTGGTTGCGCGACCTCGACAAGAAGGCGAGGGAGTCCGAGTAGAAGAAGCCGTTCGTCGACAAGAAGTATTGCTGCAAGCGCCTCGAGCGCACCGGCCGATGCTCCTGAGCACCGGGCCGGTGCGCTAAAATCCCCCCTTCATACAACGAAGACTGTTTCCTCCCATGCTCGACATCCAGTTGCTGCGCAAAGACCTCGACGGCGTGGCCAAGCGCCTCGCCGACCGCGGTTACACCCTCGACGTCGCCGCGTTCTCCGCGCTCGAAGCGGAACGCCGCGCCATCCAGACTCGCACCGAAGAATTGCAGTCGCGCCGCAACAGCCTGTCGAAGCAGATCGGCGCCATGAAGGGGCGCGGCGAGGACACGTCGGCCGTAATGGCCGAAGTAGGCGGCATTGGTGACGAGATGAAGGCATCCGCGGCTCAGCTCGAAGACGTGCAGGCGCGCGTGTCGGACTTGATGCTCGGCATGCCGAACCTTCCGCACGAAAGCGTGCCAGTCGGCCGCGACGAAACCGCCAACGTCGAAGTGCGCCGCTGGGGCACGCCGCGCGCGTTCGATTTCGAAGTGAAGGACCACGTCGACGTGGGTACGCCGCTCGGCCTCGACTTCGAGACCGGCGCCAAGCT
>DATGHJ010000003.1:0-10762 GCA_035308085.1 Trinickia sp.
CAACCGCTTCGGCCGCGTGTATCAGGTGCGCGTGCAAGCGGATGCGCCGTTCCGCGCCCACCCGGATGACATCTTGAACCTCAAGACGCGCAACGCTTCGGGTGACATGGTGCCGCTGTCGTCGCTCGTGAAGGTGACGCCGACGTTCGGCCCCGAGATGGTGGTGCGCTACAACGGCTACACGGCGGCGGACGTGAACGGCGGCCCGGCACCCGGCTATTCGTCGGACCAGGCGCAGGCGGCGATCGAACGGATCGCGCACGAAACGCTGCCGCGCGGCGTGAAGTTCGAGTGGACCGATTTGACGTATCAGCAGGTGCTGGCCGGCAACTCGGCGATCTGGGTGTTCCCGATCAGCGTGCTGCTCGTGTTCCTCGTGCTTGCGGCGTTGTATGAAAGCCTGACGCTGCCGCTCGCGGTGATCCTGATCGTGCCGATGAGCGTGTTGTCCGCGCTGGCCGGCGTGTGGCTCACGCAAGGCGACAACAACATCTTCACGCAAATCGGCTTGATGGTGCTGGTGGGGCTCGCCTCGAAGAACGCGATTCTTATCGTCGAGTTTGCGCGCGAACTCGAACATGACGGACGCACGCCGCTTGCGGCGGCAATCGAAGCGAGCCGCCTGCGGCTGCGCCCGATCCTGATGACGTCGATCGCTTTCATCATGGGAGTCGTGCCGCTGGTGCTGTCGTCAGGTGCGGGTTCGGAGATGCGGCACGCGATGGGCGTGGCCGTGTTCTTCGGGATGCTCGGCGTGACGCTGTTCGGCTTGATGCTGACGCCGGTGTTCTACGTGGTGCTGCGCACGCTGGCTGGCGGCAAGATCCACGTCGCACAGAAAGATTCGCCGCGTGTCGGCATGGCGGCTACGGATTGAGGAAAAACAATGAAACGATTTGATTCGGCTGCCGGGTGGACGCGCATGGCGCGCGGGGCGCTCTTGAGCGGCTTGATGCTCAGCTTGCTCGCGGCCTGCGCGGTGGGGCCAAAGTACCAGCGGCCCGACGTTCAGGCGCCGGCGGCATTCAAGGAAGCGCCACCGGTCAACGCGCAAAACGAGGGTACGTGGAAAGTCGCCGAGCCGGCCGATGCGGCGCATCGCGGGCAATGGTGGACGATCTTCGGCGACGCGAAGCTCGACGATCTGGAAGCGCAGGCGCTTGCCGCCAACCAGGATTTGAAGGCAGCGGCCGCACGCGTGCAGCAATCGCGCGCGCTGCTCGCATCGGCGCGCTCCGCGTGGTTCCCCGAGGTCGACGCGGGTTTCGGCCCGACGCGCGAACATGCGTCGCCGGCTTCGCAATTCTTGCCGGAAAATGCGCCAGGCCCGCAGACGACGCTATGGCGCGCGCAGACAACCGTCTCGTACGAGGCGGACTTGTTCGGCCGCGTGAGCTCGAATGTGGCGGCGTCGCGCGCCGATGCGCAGCAAAGCGAAGCGTTGTTCCGTTCGGTGCAGCTCTCGCTGCAAGCGGATGTCGCGGCGAATTACTTCTCGCTGCGCGAGCTGGATACGGAGCAAGACCTGTATCGCCGCACGGTTGCATTGCGTGAAGACGGCTTGCAGCTCGTCGAGCGGCGCTTCAAGGAGGGCGACATCAGCGAGCTCGATGTCGCGCAGGCGAGGAACTCGCTGGCGACCGCGCGTGCGGATGCGGTCGGCATCGCGCGGCAGCGCGCGGCGTCGGAGCATAGCCTCGCGATTCTGCTCGGCAAGGCGCCGGCCGATTTCTCGTTCCCGGAGACGCCGCTCGATCCGGTGACGGCGCGCGTGCCGCCGGGCTTGCCGTCGGCGCTGCTCGAGCGCCGCCCCGATGTCGCTGCGGCGGAGCGTGCGATGCAGGCAGCGAATGCGCGTATCGGTCTCGCGAAATCCGCGTATTTTCCGCAGCTCGATATCACGGGTGCGTTCGGCTTCGAGTCGGCGACCTTGGGCGATTTGTTCAAGTGGTCGAGCCGCGCGTTCCTGCTCGGGCCGTTTGCTGGAACCGCGTTGACGATGCCGCTGTTTGACGGCGGAAAGCGCAAGGCAGGGGTCGAGCAAGCCAATGCGCAGTACGACGAGAGCGTCGCGCAGTATCGCCAGCAGGTGCTCGTCGCGTTCCGCGAAGTCGAAGACAACCTCTCCGATCTGCGTTTGCTCGACGATCAGATTCGCCAGCAGAACGAGGCGGTCGCGGCCTCGGAGCGGGCGTCGCACCTATCGGACACGCAGTACAAGGAAGGCGAGGTGGACTATCTCAACGTGCTCGACGGCGAGCGCACGGTGCTGGTCTCGCAGGTTCAGGCGAGCCAGCTCAACGGCGCGCAGGCGGTGGCGACGGTCAATCTGATTCGTGCGCTCGGCGGCGGCTGGGGCGAGGTGAAGGCCGAAGACGTCGGCGCTGCCGATACGGGAGCGCCGCAGCAGGTAGCGAAGCAGTAAGGCAACCGCGGAATCGAGGGGCATGCGGCTCCTCGATTCGTTGTATAGGTGAACGCGAAAGGGAGTCGACGCTCGCCTGAGCACGATCCGTTCAGGCGAGCACCGCTTGAATCAACTTGCGTGGCTCAGGCAGCGCAAGCCACCGCCGCTCGTGGTGGCGGCATGGTCTGCATTTGCGCGGCGATCGGCAGCGGCACGACGGTTGGCGTATCGTCTTCCGCCACGGTCTCGACGATGGCCGGGATTTCGATTAGTTCGGCCGCTTCCTTGGCCGCAGCGGCTTTCTTTGTCTTGCCGGCGCGCGATGGCGGCTGGCACGCGCCGCACACGACGTTGTGCTGCAAATCGTGCTTGTGCGCCACGAACTTGCCGCTGCAACGGCAGCAGCGCGTGAGTTGGAGCAGGTCGGCGTCGAAGAAGCGCACGAGCGTCCACGCGCGCGTCAGGTCGAGCACGGCTTGCGCACCGCTGTGCTTGCAATGCTCGAGATAGAGACGGTAGCCCTTCGTGAGCGCGTCGAGATGCGAGCAGCGCGCTTCGTTCTTCAGGAACAGGTAAGTGTTATAGAAGAGCGACGCGTGAATGTTCGCGAGCCACGTCATGTACCAATCGGCCGAGAACGGCAACATGCCTTTCGGCGGCGACACGCCCTTGACCTCGCGATACAACCGGATCATGCGGTCGCGCGACAGCGTCAGTTCGCTTTCGAGCACCTGCATGCGCGCGCCAAGCTCGATCAGGGCGATGGCGCGGAAGACTTCTTGTGCGTCTTCCGAAAGACTCTTCTTCTGCGACACGACCGACTCCTTATGCGAACTGTTCGGCCCGTTGGCCGGCGAGCAGGATGGCAGCGTGCGTCGGAGCAACATCCACATTCTTCGCGGATTGCGTGAGCGCCGACAACATCGAGTGGTCGTTAAAACGGAAGAAGCAGAGAAGCTGGTCGGAAGAGGCCAGCCTGACAATCTGCGCGAGCGACAGACTAGCAAGCAAATCGGCCAATTCCGACGATAGGCCCAGACGGAACATCCCGACTGGCTTATCCTCGCGCAGCATGCGCTGCGCAAGCATGATGTACGACAAATTAATTTCGCGGATAGAATCCAGCGTCTCGCTGCGACGGTCCATTTTTCAGTCTTCCCGAAGCCCCGATGTATATTTGCCCGGTAATTTATACCGTATTGTTATGCTCCCGGTCGAGCGCTAACGTTTGCTCTTCCTTTGTGTATCTTTGATACAGGGTGTTACAACTTGTAACAACCTGGTGAGACGCATTGTATGCAGGGACTTTCGGGAAATCAATCCGTTCCTATAAAAATGTCTTAAAAAAGATACCGGCGTATTTCGGTAACAATTTCACATGTTTGTAACAGGAAAAAATGACCGGAATTCGTCGGATTTTCGCGGTGCAGCACGAGATTTTCAATACCAGTTAAATACAATTTGAAATGTAATCGAAAGATTAAAGCGGTTGTTTTGCGAGTTTTACCGGGCAGGCTTTCGTCAATCCTTTTTTATCCTTACCTATTCCTACGAAACCCTACTAGCGACGCAAATCGTCGCTACAGTTGCGGTTGGCCGACTCGACGCGCCTTCTCACTCTTGCGCGCCTATTTCGCACGCGATCCCGCCCCGACCACGATGCCTCGACCGAATAGCCCGCATGGATTTCACCGCACATGACCGTCCGCGTTCGATGCGCGCGCGCGTCTGCGCGCCATCGGACTGTGCCGCAGAGGCAGCAGGAGAGGCGGTGGACGCGCGGCGTCGCACGCTCCTGAAGCGCGCCGCGGGGATGCTGCTACTGCCGGCTTTCGGCAGTTCGCTGCTCACGGCGTGCGGTGGCGGCGGCGATTTCGACACCGATGCGGATACGACGCCGCGTCTGGCGTCCGCCGACAATTTCCGCGACCTCGGCGGCGCGCCGGACGGCTACCCCACGGCCGACGGGCGGCGCGTAAAACGCGGCCTGTTCTATCGATCGAGCGTGCTGACGCTGTCGGCCGCCGACAAGGCGACGCTCGGCACCTTGAACATCGCGGCGGTCTACGACTTGCGCACGCCGGGAGAAGTCGCCCGCACGCCCGACGTCCTGCCCGCGGGCGCGGCTTACACGACCATCAATATCGATGGCACGAACGACATCGCGACGCTCGAGCCCGCGAGCGCGGCCGAAGCCGTAGCGATGATGCAAACCCTGAACCGCAACTTCGTGATCTCGGATTTCGAACGGGCTGCATACGGCGCGCTGCTCATGGATCTCGCGCGCGGAAACGGCGCGCAGATTTTTCACGGCACGGCGGGCAAGGACCGCACGGGGTGGGCGGCGGCATTGCTGCTGAGCATCGCCAACGTGCCGCTCGATGTGATCGTGGCCGACTACCTGCTGACCAACACATACTCGACGGCGTCGATCCAGGCCCGCATCGATGCGATTCGCCAGCAAAGCGGAGACGATGCCGCCGCTAGCGCGATGCCGCTTCTCAGCGCGCAATCGAGCTACCTGCAAGCCGGTTTCGATCAGGTGCAGCAGAGCTACGGGACCATGCCGGGCTATCTCACGCAAGGGCTCGGCCTCGCGCAATCGACCATCGATACGCTGCGCGCGCGCCTCGTCGTTTGACCGCTTCTCAACGCAAGGAGCCGCTACCCGGCGTAGGCTGCCAGATGCCGCGTAATCGAGGGATACACGTGCGTGAGCGCATCGCGCCCGAAGATGCAGTCGATATGGCCGTATCCGTCGATGACCACGTGCTCATAGCGTTGCTCGGGGTGGGCGCCCTTGAGTAGCTCGTAGGTCCTCAACGTGCTCTCCGGCAGGTAACAGCGATTGAGCGCGCCGTGAACGAACGTGATCGGCAGATTCAAGCCGCCCAAGTCGCGCAGATAGACATCCTCGCCGTCCGCTCTCACGATATGCCCCGCCCGCACCATCGCGGCGAGATGTTCGAAGAGCCTGATGTCATGCACGCCGAACAGCTCCTGCAAGTTTTCGTGCAGCACCTCGTTGAGTTGCGCGTGCTCGTAGACCTGCCCGTACATGAACGTCGCGCGATGACAGACCGCGCTGCGGCAGCCTTCTTCCAACGGATAAAGCCGCAGCGCTTCGTCGAGCAGGTTCGCCGGCCAGCGTGCGTGCCTGGCTAGCGCGGTCAAGCCGGTGACGCCCAAGTGATCGAGCATCTCCGGCAAATGCAAGCCGGCCTTCACGCGCTGCAGCGGCTCGGGAATCAAGTGCGCGGACACTTGCGACATCACGGCCGAACGGACGCGCGTGAGGCCGCTCAGGAGCGCCATTGTCAGCGTCACCGCGCCGAGGCAATGGGCGATGACGTGGATCGAATCGGCGCCGGAGAGCTCGCAGACCTTCTCAACGGCGGCGGGGATGTCGTAGGCGGCAATCGCGTCGGCCGTCGTTTGCTCGGCCGCGCTCGGCAGCGCGATGCTCACGCGCAGATCGACGAGCCACACGTCGTAGCCGCCTGCGCACAGATGCTCGACCAGGTTGGTCTCGATCATGTCGGTCGTGAAGATGCCGCTCGATACGCCCGACCCATGGATCAGCAGCAACGGCCCCTTGTTTCCGGCTCGATAGCGCGTGAGCCGTAGCGTCTTGCCGTCTTGCGTGCGCAAATAATGCGTAGCCGGTGCAGGTGCGTTCAAGCGGCGACGCTCGCGCGGACGCGCCTCGGCTTGCGCGAATTGCAGCGGCGCCGCGATGCCGCCGTACTCGGTGAACAGCACGTCGGCGAAGAATTTGCCGAAACGCAAGGTCCACGCCAAGCGCATTTCGAGTGTCGGCGCGTTGGTGACGCCGAGCGTCGTTTGCTGCTTGAGCGAATTGCCGGCGGTGATGATGAGCGTGGCTTGACCGAGCAGGCGCGCGCCGTCGTCGGCGGATTCATGCACTTCGGCATACAGCGTGTTCGTCTGTTTCCACAGTTCGAGCGGCGAGCTGAACGTGATGATCTTGCGGCCGACGAAGTCATAGCGCTTGCCTTCGGCCGCGACGAGCGTCATCCGGTAGACCATGTTGCGCTGATCGACATGCACCGGGTCGGTGACGAACAAGTTGAAGCGCCCGTTCGCGATCGTCATCGGTTCGCTCGACAGCGCCGCGCACGTCAGCGTGCCCACCATGGGCGCTTCGTGCTGCGGGTTCGCGAGCATGGCAGGAAGATCGCCGGAATCGACGGTGAGCGTGAAACTCATCGGGCTCGATTCGGCGTCGCCGGGGGTGGCGGCTGCGACCGACGTATAGGTGCCGACCATCGTTTCCGTAAAGCGCAGACCGATGCGCTCAGCAGGCGGCGCGGCGACAGCGGCGCGCGCAGCGCCGGGCGTGAGGACGCCCGGTGTGAAGTCGATCGCCCAGCCGTTGGCGGCGGCCAGTTGCACGCAGTTGCGCTCGGCCAGCGCCGAAATCGTCAACAGCGGATTCACGCCGAGCGACAACGGGATGACCGCGCCGTCCATCACGTAGAGGCCGCGATGCACGTCGGCGCCTTCTTTGCCGCTGAACACGCACCCGGCGTGATCGACCACCCCATGCTCGGCATCGTCCGCCATCGGGCAGCCGCCAAGCGGATGCACCGTGACGAGGCGGTCCTTGAAGAGCGGTGTATCGAGCGGATCGTTGACGAAGGTGCCGCCGAGTGCGCGTGTCGCATTTTCGAGCGTGTCGTTGATCGTGCGGTAGATCGGCTGCTCGCTCGCGCCGGGCCACGCGATACGCGGGCGATCGCCTTGCAGCACGATTTGCCCGGCAGCGTCGTCGTGGGCCATCACGAGGTACGTTTGCGTGTTGCGCATCGCGCCGTAGTGCGGGCCGCGCAATGCCGAGAGCGCTTCGCGCGCGGCGGCGTCGAGCGCGTTGTTTTGCGCGGCGTCTTCCGGCGCTCCGTCCTCGGGCTGGGCGACACCCTCGGCGGGCGCGGCGACGCCGAGCACGCCCAGCATCGCCGGGCCGATCGGCGCGGCGAGCGAGCCTTCTTCGATCACGAAGCCGTCCATCACGTCTTGGGTGTCGCGATGATCGATGATGCCGGTGATCACGGGGCCGACCGGCGCGCGCTTTGCTTCTTCGGCCGTCTCCCAGCCCACGCCGTTGATCTCGTGATTCGTGTTGAACGCGAAGGCGAGCACGTCGCCGTTGCCGGCGAAATGCGCGCCTAGCTGGTCCGATAGCGTGAGGCCGCGCTTCTCGCGCGAGCGCAACAGGATCGCGGTGGAGCCGAGCGTGCCCGCCGACAGGATCACGTGGTCCGCCGTCGTGAACAAGTCGGCGCCGTCGAAAATCTCCCGGCCGATATCGACCCACTGATAGTAGACGCGCCATTGCTTCGCCGCTTCATCCCATTCGACCGAATCCACCGACGCTTGCGTGAAGATCCGCGCGCCGTGCGCGATGGCGTCCGGCAGGTAGTTCATGTGCGTCGAGTTCTTCGCGCCGTAGTTGCAGCCGGAATTGCAGTTGCCGCAGCCGATGCAGGCGCTTTGCTCGACGCCTGCTGCATTGAGGCCGTCCTTGAACGTGACGGTGATCGGAGGCCGGTAGAACGACGCGCTCATATCGAGCGCTGCGGCCGACCGTGCGAGCGCGTCGAGCTTCGGCAAGCGCGGGAAATCGGCGGGCCACGGCTGCGGCTGAAGCATCGCCAGCGCGCGGGCATAGCCGGCTTCGATGCCGCCTTGGTCCGCGCGCAGCGCCGCAGGCCAGCGCGGATCGTCCCACAGGCGCGCGTCGGGGTGCAGCGCGACGTTCGCGTTGATCAGCGAGGTGCCGCCGAGCCCGCAGCCGACCACCGCGTTGACTTCCGGGTTCACGTGCACTTCGATCAACGCGAGTGCCGACCCGAGCCGCCGATCGTCGAAGTTGTACTGGACCTCACCGACGCCCTGCGCGGCATGCACCGGATAGTCGCCCGCCATGAATTCGCGCCCGCGTTCGAGCACGCAGACGCGGCGCCGCGCGCGCGCCATGCGGCTTGCGGCGATGGCGCCGCCATAGCCGGAGCCGACGACGATCACGTCGTAGTGCGGCTCCAACGTCTTCATGGGACTCGACAGGCGGTTCATGCGGCCACCTCGCTAGCGAATTAGAAGGAGAGGGAACGTGCGCGGCTTCTTTATCTTAGGCGGTGAATCGCGCTTGGCCAGGGGCTCAGCTAACGAATCAAGCCGCCGCCTCGGTCACCAAGCACGTGCTCGCCTCGACTGCCAGCAGATTCAGTGCGACCAGAATGACCTCGCGATTCTCGACGTGAATCTCGATACCGAGCTCGCCGACGAGCCAGCGCCCGATCTTCGTATTGGAAAAATCGTCGGCCTGAGCCGTCTTTTTCATCGTGACGCCGAGCTTCACTGCGCGGTAGTGATATGACGGCACGCGATGCTGCGCCGCGATGCGCGACAGCCCGCCCTTCGTTTCAGAGCCCCAGCCGAGGCTGCCCGCGAGCACCACCTGCTCGGGCGCGTCGAGGCCGGCGATGAAGCTGCGCGCGGCGCCGCGCACGCTGGCTTCGTCGAGGCCGTATTGCGTCAGCACGCCGTCGACGGGGTCTTCAAGCGCGCGTGCGCGCGAGTCGATTTCCTGCTCGATGCCTTCGATTTCCATCGACACATTGCGCTGATGGCTCGCGCTGCGCAGGCAGTCGATCAGATAACGGCGGAAGTACGCGCAGATCGCGTAGCGCGTGGACGGCGCGCTCTCCGGGCACGCGCGCGATTCGCCGTGGCCGGGTTCGAGCCGGAGCACCTTCGCGAAGATGAACTGCGCGACGAGTTCCTCCTTGTCTTCGGCGAGCGCATGCAGTTCGAGCGGATGGTAGCCGCGCAGCGCGCTTTGCACGAGCTCGCACATCGACACCATCTCGTCGTCGGACAGCCGGGTGCGGCGACGCCAGAGGTCGGGAAGGATTGCGGTGTCGCTGCGTGCAAAGTCGTGGCCGATCAGTGCGCCCATGCCTCCCGTCCCCCAATCCCCCAATCCCCCACGGGGACTTCCTGCGGGGCGGGGGACTTCCTGCGGGGCGGCGGACTTCCTTCGGGCGCCGGTTCCGCCCGGCAGCGAACGATAGTGAGCGTGGGGGTGGTTCATGATGCCTCCGTCTTGTCGAAGACCTATGGGGACCGCGGCATCGAAATCAGCGTTGAAGGAAACGCTGAAAAGTTCACGAAGATTGCAGGCCGCGCGAGAAGTGCCGCCAGTATGGTTTTCGGACACGGCGCCGCCTATATGGATTAAGTGTTAGCTGATGGGTAAACTCCCGGGTAAACCGCGAAAACACAGCCACCCATGCGGTTTTCCTCAAGGGCTCACGCTCATCGCACTTGCCGGACTTCACAAGGAAGCCGCACGATGCAGTCCGATCCGATCCGACGCACCATCGACGAAGACCTCGTGCGGGTCCTCTATGCGCAGGACTTGCTCGCGTTTTTCACGCATTGGTTTTCGATCGCGGTGCTGACGTCGATTTATTGGGCGGAGATGTCGGCGCTGCGCTTCTTTAACGCGTGGTTCATTTTCTACGCGACAGCGAATTGCCTGGGTCTCGCGCTCTGGCTCTGGCATCGGCATTGGCCCGCCGCGCTGCCGCCGCGCGTCTGGATCAACCTGCACGCGCTGCGCGGCGCGCTGCTCTATAGCGCGCCGGGGCTTTCGATCTGGTTCGCGTTTCACAGCGCGCAAGCGGAGCTGCCGCTGCTGCACACGGTGATGATCGTGACGCTCGCCGCCGGCGTCTTCATGTCGAACGGCTTCGATACGCTCAATTTCTCGATCGCCATTCCATTGCTGCTGCTGCCGGCGGTCGTGCTGCATTTCAGCGCGCATTCGTTCGAGCGAATCGTTGTCGGGATCGTGCTGCTGTTCTTCTTTTCCGCGATCAACGTGTATGCGATCAGCTACCGCAAGCTCTTTCGCAGCGTCGTGCAGGCGCGCGTCGATCAGCAGCGTCTCGCCGAATCGCTCGCCGTGCAAAAGCAGGTGGCCGTCGAGGCCGGCTTGGCGAAGACGCGCTTCTTCGCGGCGGCGAGCCACGATCTGCGTCAGCCGCTTCATGCGATCGGGCTGCTCGCGGCGTCGCTCGGCGACTTGACGGCGCTCAGCGCCGAACGTGCGCGCGCGGCGGAAAACATCGTGCGCAATGTCGAGGCGCTCAATGAGCTCTTCAATCAGGTGCTCGATCTCTCGCGGATCGAAAGCGGCGTCACGCAGGTGATGCGCGTGGACTTCCGGCTCGCCGAGCTGTTCGAGCGGATCGGCGGCTTGTACCGGCCGCAGGCGGCGGCCAAGGGGCTCGCGTTGCGGATTGCGCCGACGTCGATGGTGCTTCA
>DATGHJ010000004.1:0-7183 GCA_035308085.1 Trinickia sp.
TAGACTCCGGGCGTGAAAGCGGTGCTTTGCAAAACATTCGGGCCGCCCGAGTCGCTCGTGCTCGAGGACGTGCCGTCGCCGACGCCCGGACCGGGTGAAGCGGTTATCGCCGTCAAAGCGGCGAGCGTCAACTTCCCCGACGTGCTGATCATCGAGAACAAGTACCAGCGCAAACCGGAATTGCCGTTCACGCCAGGCGCCGAAGTGGCCGGTGTCGTGCGCGCCGTGGGTGATGGCGTCGAGCATGTGCGGCCCGGTATGCGCGTCGTGGCGTACACGGCGTTGGGCGGGTTCGCCGAGCAGGCGCTCGCGCCCGCCGGAGCCTGCGTACCGCTGCCCGACGAAGCCGATCTCGCGGTTGCCGCCGCGTTCACGCTCGCGTATGGCACGTCGCATCATGCGGTCGTCGACCGCGCCGCGTTGCAGGCCGGCGAAACGATGCTCGTGCTAGGCGCGGCAGGCGGCGTCGGCCTTGCCGCCGTCGAAATCGGCAAAGCGCTCGGCGCGCGCGTGATCGCCGCCGCGTCTAGCGACGAGAAGCTCGCGGTATGCGTCGAGCACGGCGCCGACGCGACGATCAACTACACGCGTGACGACCTGCGCGAGTGCATCAAGGCGCTGACCGACGGCAAAGGTCCGGACGTCATTTACGACCCGGTTGGAGGCGTCTATGCGGAGCCCGCGTTTCGCAGCATCGGCTGGCGCGGGCGTTATCTGGTGGTCGGGTTCGCGAACGGCGAGATTCCGAAGCTGCCGCTGAATCTGGCGCTGCTCAAAGGCGCAAGTCTGGTCGGCGTGTTCTGGGGCGACTTCGCAAAGCGTGAGCCTCAGCGCAATGCGGCCGCGTTCAAGCAGATGATCGGGTGGATGCAGGACGGCAAGCTGCGCCCGCATATCTCGGCGCGCTACGCGCTCGAGGACGCGCCGCGTGCGCTGCGTGACATGGCCGAGCGCCGCGTGAGCGGCAAAATCGTCATCGTGCCGTAAGCGCTCGGCGCGCTCGTTCGCGATTCGCACGCACCGCGCAAGCGGTGCGCGCGATCGGCTCAGATAATTTTCCGCTCGCGCAACTCGGCAATCCGGTCCGCGTCGTAACCCAGCGATTGCAGGATTTCGCCCGTATGCTCGCCGAGCGCCGGCCCGAGCCAGCGCGTCTCGCCCGGCGTTTCCGACAACTTCGGCGTCACGTTCGGCAGCGCGATCTCGTGCTGGTCCTGCCATTTGAACTGCTGGATCATCTGCCGCGCGAGGTATTGCGGATCGTTGAACATATCGGCGACGCTATAGATGCGTCCGACCGGCACATCCGCCGCGTTGAGCACGTCGAGTGCCTCTTCGATCGTGCGGGTCGAAAGCCACGCCGCGATCGCACCGTCGATTTCCTGGGTGCGCGGCACGCGGCCGTCGTTGTGCGCGAGACCGGGATCGTTCGCGAGATCGGCGCGGTCGATCGCCGTCATCAGGCGCTTGAAAATCGGATCGCTGTTGCCGCCGATCACGATGCTGCCGTCCTTGCAAGGGTAGGTATTCGACGGCACGATGCCCGGCAGCGACGCGCCGGTGCGCTCGCGCACCATCCCGTACACGCCGTACTCGGGCACGACGCTCTCCATCATGTTGAAGACGGCCTCATACAACGCGACGTCGACGACCTGGCCTTTGCCACCGTTCACCTGCTTGTGATGCAGGGCCATCAGCGCGCCGATCACGCCGTGCAGCGCCGCGATCGAATCCCCGATCGAAATGCCGATGCGCGGCGGCGGCAGATCCGGATAACCGGTGATATGGCGCAGCCCGCCCATCGATTCGGCGATCGCACCGAAGCCTGGGCGGTCACGGTACGGCCCCGTCTGCCCGTAGCCCGACAAACGGACCATCACGAGACCGGGGTTATCGGCCGACAGCACTTCGTAGCCGAGCCCGAGCTTTTCGAGGAGCCCCGGGCGGAAATTCTCGACAACGATATCGGCTTCCTTCGCGAGCCGCCGTACGATCTCCTTGCCCTCTTCCGCTTTCAGGTTGACGGTTACCGACTTCTTGTTGCGCGCCTGGACGGCCCACCACAGCGAGGTGCCGCCGACTTCCGGATAGAGCTTGCGCCATTTGCGCAACGGATCGCCGCCGTTCGGATCTTCGATCTTGATGACGTCGGCGCCGAATTCGCCGAGAAAGCGCGCGGCAAACGGCCCGGCGATCAGCGTGCCGAGCTCGAGGACTTTGATGCCCGCCAGAGGGCCGGTGGTGGTTGCGGTCATGGGTTTCCTGCAGAACGGGCTAGAGCGCGCGCCTGTCGAGCATCGCGCGCGCGATCGTGCCGGCGTCGACGTATTCGAGCTCGCCGCCCACCGGCACGCCGCGCGCAAGACGGGTCACCGAAAGGCCGCGCGCCTTCAGCGTCTGCCCGAGGTAATGCGCGGTCGCCTCGCCTTCATTCGTGAAGTTGGTTGCAAGCACAACTTCCTTGACGATGCCGTCCGACGCGCGCTTCACGAGCCGGTCGAAATGGATTTCCTTGGGGCCGATGCCGTCGAGCGGGCTCAACCGTCCCATCAACACGAAATAGAGCCCGCGATAGGTCAGCGTCTGTTCGAGCATGATCTGATCGGCGGGCGTTTCGACAACGCACAACAGCGTCGGATCGCGTTCCTCGTCGCTGCAGACCTCGCAGATCTGCGCTTCGGTGAACGTGTTGCACTTCTCGCAGTGCTGCAGATGCTCGGTCGCGAAGAGCAGCGCCCGGCCGAGCTTTTCGGCGCCGTCGCGATCGTGCTGCATCAGGTGATACGCCATCCGCTGCGCGGACTTAGGTCCGACACCGGGCAGCACACGCAGCGCTTCGACGAGCGCCGACAAGGCGGAGGGTTGTTTCATGCAAATCGGCGCTGTCGATCAAAAAAGCGGCTGCTTAGAACGGCAGCTTGAAGCCCGGGGGAAGCGGCAGGCCGGCCGTCATGCCGCCCATCTTTTCCTGCGCGGTGGCCTCGGCCTTGCGCACGGCATCGTTGAACGCGGCAGCGACGAGGTCTTCGAGCATGTCCTTGTCGTCAGCCAGCAGGCTCGGGTCGATCTGGACGCGGCGCACGTCGTTCTTGCAGGTCATCGTCACCTTGACGAGACCGGCGCCCGACTGCCCCTCGACTTCGATCTGGGCGAGTTGCTCCTGCATCTTCTTCATGTTTTCCTGCATCTGCTGGGCTTGCTTCATCAACCCGGCGAGTTGGCCTTTCATCATGGACTTGCTCCTTCGTGTTCGTTTGGGTTTTCAATGCGGCGCGCTACTGAAGGCAGCGCGCCGCGAATGCTGGGACGTGGTGTCGATGTCTCGGCTCAGTGCGCGGCGCCGCTCGCTCCCGCATCGGGTGTAATCGGCCGGATCGAACCCGGCACGATGCTCGCGCCGAATTCGCGGATCAACGATTGCACAAACGGGTCGGTGCCGATCTCCCGTTCGGCTTCGCGTTGACGCTCGGCGCGCGCGGCGGCATCGAGCGCCGCGGCCGTGCGGCGCGCCGGTCCGACCTCGACTTGCACGTCGACCGGCTTGCCGAGCTTCTCGGCGAGCGCGGCCTTGAGCTTCGCGACCTGTGAGCTTTCCGCGTATTGCGGCACGGGAACGCTCAGCTTCAAGGTGCCACCCTCCAACGCCGTCAGTTCGCTGTTGAACGCGAGCTGATAAGAAATCCCTTTCAGCGGCAGGCCGGCAGCGAGCGCCGGCCAGTCGCCGTCGAAACCGATCGCATCGAGCGCGATGGCCGGCGGCAACGGACGCGTGTCGGCCGGCGCTGCGGCTTGAGGCGCTTTCGGCTCGATCCGCACGTCGTCACGCGCGCTGTCGAAGGCCGGGACGAAACCGTCGTCGGGCTGCGCGAAGTACGCGTCTTCGGCGGATGCCGGGACGTAGTCGTCGAGCGGGATGTCGTCCCAAGGGGGAGTCGGCGCGGCGTTCGATACCGACGGGCTTGCCGGCACGGCACGCGGCGTGGGCACCTTGACTTGGGGCACGCTCGCTTTGGGCACGCTCGCTTGGGGCGCGCTCGCTTTGGGCGTGACGGCCGGCGCAGGCTTCGCGCCTGCCGCGGCAGTCGCTGCCCGGCCGCGATCCGTCGACATGCGCAAGCCGGCGTTGCGCAGCACGTCGAGCGCCGCGCTCGCGCCACCCGCGCGAGAACGCGGCGCGGCTTCCGGCGGTGGCGGCGGCGATGCCGGCTCCGCCGCTGCAGCCGCCGGCAACGTTGCTATCGGCTCCGCGCGCTGGACGGTCTCTTCCGAAGGCACGCTCGCTATCTCTGAAGCGGCCTCGGGCTTGACGGCGCCGCGATCGGGTTCAACAGCCCGCGGCGCGGCGGCAGCTTGCTGATCCGCCGTCGCTTGCGCCGGCGGCACATCACACGAAGGCTCCGTGGCCGACGGTGAAACAGCCGTCCGCTGCACTGGCGCCGCCGCCTGCGCGGCAACCGTCGGCGCAGTGGACGGCCGACGGCCCGCACTACCGCCTACAGCGGGCGCCGCCGCTCGCGGCGCGGGCGCGGCGCCCCCACCGCCCGGCGCGGCCGGCTCGAACGCCAGCATGCGCAGCAGCGTCATCGTGAAGCCCGCATATTCGTCGGGCGCGAGACCCAGTTCGCTCCGGCCAAGCGTCGCGATCTGATAGAAGAGCTGCACTTGTTCAGGCTCCAGCGCATCCGCAAAACGCCGCAAGTCGTTCGCCTCGGGCCACTCGTCGAGCACCGACGTCGGCGCGAACTGCGCCCACGCGATCCGATGCAGCAAGCCCGCGAGATCCTGCAGCGCATTGGAAAAAGACAAGCTGCGCAACGACATCTCGTCCGCGACGGCCAGCACTTGCGGACCATCGCCGGCGACGAGCGCGTCGAGCAGACGAATCAAATAGCTTTGATCGAGCGCGCCGAGCATGCCGCGCACCGCTTCCTCGGTGACCTGATTCGCCGAGTAGGCGATCGCCTGATCGGTCAGCGACAGCGCATCGCGCATGCTGCCCTCGGCCGCGCGCGCCAACAGACGCAGCGCCTGCAGCTCGAACACGACGTGCTCGTCGCCGAGAATCCGCTCGAGGTGCGACACGATATGCCCGGCCGGCATCTGCTTCAGATTGAATTGCAGGCAGCGCGAGAGAACCGTGACCGGAATCTTTTGCGGGTCGGTGGTCGCGAGAATGAATTTGACGTGCGCGGGCGGCTCCTCCAGCGTCTTCAACATCGCATTGAACGCGTGGTTGGTCAGCATGTGCACTTCGTCGATCATGTAGACCTTGAAGCGCGCATCGACCGGCGCGTACACCGCCCGCTCGAGCAGCGCCGCCATTTCGTCGACGCCTCGGTTGCTCGCCGCATCCATCTCGACGTAATCGACAAAACGCCCCTCGTCGATCTCGCGGCACGCGCGGCACACGCCACACGGCGTCGAGGTCACGCCCGTTTCGCAATTGAGCGCTTTGGCGAAAATGCGCGAGAGCGTCGTCTTGCCGACGCCGCGGGTTCCGGTGAACAGATAGGCGTGGTGCAGACGCCCGCCGTCAAGCGCGTGCGTGAGCGCGCGCACGACATGTTCTTGTCCGACGAGCGAAGCGAAATCCTTCGGTCGCCACTTGCGTGCGAGAACTTGATAGGTCATCGGGAAATTGTATCAGGACACAACGGCACACAGACGCGACACGCCGATGTCGGCCAGCAACGATTTTAAAAGGCTAAAAGGCGAAGAGGGAATGAAAAGCGGAAGATGAGGAACAGCGGAAGAGAAGACAAAGCGGAAGGTGACGAGCCCGACCCTCGGCACTGGTGGAAAACGGCTGTGGCTGCTTCGTTCCCGACCTGACCAGGTTGACCGCCCCTCCATGCGAGGAGGCCCGTCACGGCGCATTCTATCATCGGTCATCGCCCGGCGCGAATCTAAATCGCGAGAATATCGCGCAGCGCGCCTATTGCATTCGTTCGCGATAGCTCCATTTTCGACTCGATAGGTAAGCCGAACGAAGACCAGATGAGGCGTTGGAGCCCATACAACCCTACTGTGCGAATGAGTACTATCGCCACCGGCAACGCATAGCAATTTAGGCTAATATGACGCTCGGATGACCCGCAAACCGCGGTTTCCGGCATGTAAGAACGCTTCGAAGCATTGCTTCAACGCGTTTTCGCCGGACTCATCGAGCGGTAGCGCGAACGGAACTTTTCCCAGTTTTGGTGTATCGTGGCGAGCAATTTTCAGGCGGGCCTCGAACCGAAAGAGGTATTCATACATGAGCGAACAAATCAAGCACATTAGCGACGCATCGTTCGAACAGGACGTCGTGAAATCCGATAAACCCGTCCTGCTCGACTTCTGGGCCGAGTGGTGCGGTCCCTGCAAGATGATTGCCCCGATCCTCGACGAAGTCGCGAAGGATTACGGCGACCGCCTGCAAATCGCAAAGATCAATGTGGACGAGCATCAGTCGACGCCGGTCAAGTTCGGCGTGCGCGGCATTCCCACGCTGATCCTGTTCAAGAACGGCGCGGTCGCCGCACAGAAAGTCGGCGCTTTGTCGAAGTCGCAGTTGACGGCGTTTCTCGACAGCAACCTTTAATCGTTGTTCTCCGCGCGTGTTGTCAGTGGACAACACGCGCGGCGCATGTGTGCCGATCCGCCGCCCGGACGGGTTTTCGCATGTGCTATGCTAGAATCATAAGACTTCAAGAAGACGTGTAAGTCCCTGAGCGGTTCCGCTCGATTCCTCCTCCCCGAATTCATTTCGTCGCACCTTCTCTCCCCGACGGGATCTCCGTATGCATTTATCCGAGCTTAAGTCTCAGCACGTGTCTCAATTGATCGAGATGGCCAATGGTCTCGAGATCGAAAACGCGAACCGCCTGCGCAAGCAGGAATTGATGTTCGCCATTCTCAAGAAGCGCGCCAAGACCGGCGAAACCATTTTCGGCGACGGCACGCTCGAAGTGCTGCCCGATGGCTTCGGCTTCCTGCGCTCGCCGGAAATGTCGTACCTCGCGAGCACCGACGACATCTACATCAGCCCGTCGCAGATCCGCCGCTTCAATCTGCACACAGGCGACACCATCGAAGGTGAAGTGCGTACGCCGAAAGACGGCGAGCGTTACTTTGCTCTCGTCAAGGTGGACAAGGTCAACGGCCAGGCGCCGGAAGCCTCGAAGCACAAGATCATGTTTGA
>DATGHJ010000005.1:0-11977 GCA_035308085.1 Trinickia sp.
ATCAAAAGCGGTTTAGGAGTTGTCCGATAGAGCGCGATAGGTCGACTGGCTAGTCTGGGCGGTTTCCATCCGTGAGAAGAGGAGGCCACCATGCCAAGTCCTATCGCGAGCATCGCCCGTATGCAGGCCAACAACGTTTGCCGGCCACTTCAGCAATACCGCAACGCACTACCGCTCAACGCGAGGCCGCGCAGCCGCGACGACGTCTGTCGCGGCGATGGTTGGTTGATCAGCAACGAGCTTCTGATCGGTGATTTCGATCTTGATCCGGTACTGGCCAAGCCCCTGGTCGGCAGCGTACTGGCCGTGACCAAGCTCGATCCGGGCTCAGCGTGGCTGCACGACTATCTTTACGGCAGCCCGAGCGGCGCGCCGGGCACGGCGACTCGGCTTCTCGAAGAAAGCCGAAATGCGGCGATCGGTCCTGGCGGCGTATTGGGTAACGTCAATACGGCGATGTCCGCGGCGCATACCGCACATGTGGGTCAAATCGAAAAGTCGATTCGGGACGGTGCGCAGAAAATCTTGTCAGGCCAGAGCAAGAGCGTGCGGATCAATGCATACATCACGCTTTATAACGGCAACACCAGCGGGCGGGGGCGACCCAGGCCGAAGATCAGAATCATGAACCTGCCGATTGAAGTCGTGCAGCCGACGCTGGGTGCTCATTTCAAATACAACGCTCGCGCGCAGACTGTTACTGAGGCGCTTAAAAATGCCGAGCAGAAACAACTGGCGCCGAAAGCCTCGGGGCTGTCGCGTACCTATATCAGAGGCGGGTTCGGTAATGGAGTTCTGACTTTTGGGCCGAGCGCAGCGCTGGATTTGGCGGACAGCATTCGGCGAGATACGCAGGGGAAGTTACGATTCGATGCGCGGCGCTTCGCAATTGCTTCTGCGCGGAGTCAGAGTGGGAATTTGTTAGGCTTTGCAACCTCTACGGGTATCACGGCCGAGGTTGCATTTTTTTCAGCGACCGCCGCAGCTAGCGCGCCCGTTATTGTTATTTCACTCGGTCTCGGGCTTGTTGGCCAAGTCGCTTGGGGTTGGCTCGGGGGCGCCGACATAGCTGAATCATCAGCGCGACAAGCATTGGAGGATTAATATGTTGACAACCATTGATGCCATGCGAACAGTGCTGCCGAAATCGCCTATGATTCTTGGTGGAATAAATGCAATTTGCCTAAGCCTGCCAATCGGAATTGCATTTAATTTCAGGCAAATGTCGGGGTCGAATGTTCTGATGTTGTTTGGGGTGACATTATTAATCGGCCTCTCCGTTGGGTGGTTAATAAAATACAGAGTGGAATTTTCCATAAAATTCACGCTGCTTTTCATTTTCTATTTTATGCTGCTGTTCCCATTTCTGATGGGCGGAGCCGGGGCGATCATTTTTGCGGAGATTTCGGGTGAGCGGATCAATAAATTTCTCATTCTATTTTTGTACCTTTCATCAATCGTCTTGCCTTTGGCATTCGGAGTATCAAGTTATATTGGTAAGCTAAAAGCACCCTCCAAAAGTGATCGAGAATGGATGAGCAAGCTGAAACGTTGCGTTGACTTCGATAAATACGTCATAGAGCCGAGGAAATTTCAAATTCCTCAAAAGACCAATGGTCTATCGGCAGCAATTTGGTCTACGGGAGCAATGGTAACAAATGTGCCAATTTTGTTTCAGCTTTATACGGGCTCGCGATATAACGCAATTTTCCTCGCGATGCCTTTAATAATTGGTGGGTTTGCATTTCTTAGCGTCAAAATGCTCGGCCCGCAAATCGCGTGCCTGTGGCTGCTGCGCAAATACGAAAAACAAACCGGCCGCTGTTTCGTCAACGCCGATTACGAGAAGATCCAAGAACTGCGCCGCACGTTCTTTCTGTCCCGCTGGTTGATGAAGGACTACCGCCCGGCGTCCGACCGCTCGACCGCTGCCTGACCAAGCCGGGTCGCCGTCTCCGATGCCATCAAAGCGCGGCGGCTCCGCCACGGGCGGTTCGTCCGGACAAGGAGCGCCTCAGCTGCGCCCGCTTCAAGCCCGCTCAGATGGATCCGTCTTCTTCGCCGTCGTCCGGATATCCGGCGCCAGTTGCGCGAAGATCCACGCCGACCCCGACGTAATGATCCCGACGCACAAGAACGTCGCATGGAACGCCGGCAGCGGATTGGCCGTGCTCGCGTGCGGGATCAGATCCGTGAACGTGGTCAGCAGCGCGCCCGCGACGGTCACGCCGAGGCTCATCGACAGCATCTGCACGAGCGAGAACAGGCTGTTGCCGCTGCTCGCGCCGCCGGTGCCGAGGTCTTTCAGCGTGAGCGTGTTCATCGCGGTGAACTGCATCGAGTTGACGCTGCCGAAGATCGCAAGCTGCACGAGCCGCAGCCACATCGGCTGATGGAGGCTGGTCAGCAGGAAGCTCGCCATCATGAGCCCCACGAGCACCGTGTTCACGACGAGCACTTTGCGATAGCCGTGCTTCAGGATCAGGTTCGTGACGAGCCGCTTCGAGAACATACCCGCCGCCGCGACCGGCAGCATCATCAGGCCCGCTTCGAATGCGCTGTAGCCGAGGCTCACTTGCAAGAGCAGCGGAATCAGGTAGGGCATCGCGCCGCTGCCGATCCGCGCGAACAGGTTGCCGAGCAGGCCCACGCTGAAGGTGTGGATCTTGAACAGATCGAGCGAGAAGATCGGCCGCTCCGCGCGCACCGCGTGCAGGCCATACGCGACGAAGCAGGCGAGGCTCAGGATGAGCAGCACGAGCACGGTCGCGTGCTGCAGGCCGAGTTCGGCCAAGCCGTCGAGCGAGAACGTGATCGCGACCATGCCTAGCGCGAGCAGCAGGTAGCCCTTGAGATCGAAGCGGGCGGTGTCGGGATTCTTCGCGTCGGGCATGTAAATGAAGGTGGCGATGCAGCCCACCACGCCGACCGGCACGTTGATCAGGAAGATCCAGTGCCACGACGCGATCTTCACGAGCCAGCCGCCGAGCGTCGGGCCGATCAGCGGACCGATCAGGCCGGGGATCGCGACGAACGCCAGCGCAGCCAGGTAGCGTTCGGCCGGAAACACGCGCAGCACGGCCAGCCGTCCGACCGGCAGCAGCATCGCGCCGCCCACGCCCTGCATCACGCGCCACGCGACGAGCTGCGAGAGCGTGTGCGCGTTCGCGCACAGGAGCGAGCCGAGCGCGAAGATCAGGATCGCGCTGAAGAAGACGCGCCGGATGCCGAGCTTGTCCGCGAGCCAGCCCGAGACGGGGATCATCACCGCCATCGTCAGCGAGTACGCGATCACCACTGATTGCATCCTGAGCGGCGATTCGCCGAGGCTTCGCGCCATCGATGGCAGCGCCGTGTTGACGATCGTCGAATCGAGCGTCTGCATGAAGAAGCCGGTGGCGACGAGCCACAGCAGCACGTTCAGCGACTTGTGGGAGTAGGTGCGGGCGGGGGCGGCGGCGGTGGTCGGCGGATTGGACATGGGCTGGGCGTGGCGCGCCGCCGGTCGAAGCAACAAGAAGCGCGGCGGCGCGCGGTGTGGTGAGCCAGTTGGTGAATTGCGCGCCCGCTATTCTAGTCCGCCTCCACGCTTTCCCGCGCCGGTTCCAGCTCGGCCGCGCGCGCGAAGAAGGCTCGGGCGCGCGGATCGTTCGTGTACGCCGTGTTGATGCGGGTCCAGGGGGAGGTTTCCGAGTGTGGCCGGAAATAGCTCCCCGGCGCCACGTTGACTCGGCAGGCCGCGCCGCATTCCACGAGCTGCCGCGAGTCGTCGATGTGCGGCACGCGCGCCCATACGAACTTGCCGCCCGAGGGCTTCGCGAACACTTCCCAGCCATACGCTTCGAGCGTCTGCACAGTGGCGCCGAGCGCGTCGTTGATGCGCCGGCGCAGGCGGTCGAGGTACTTGCGGTACGCGCCGCGCTCGAGCAGCGCGAGCGCCACGCTTTCCGCAAAGAGCGAGCCGCTGATGCTCGTGAGCGTCTTGATGTCGGCGAGATCCTTGATGACCTTGGGGTTCGCCGCGATGAAGCCGACCCGCAGCGACGACGACATCGTCTTCGACAGCCCGCCGATATAGATCACCTGTTCGAGCTGGTCGAGCGTGGCGAGGCGGTCGGTCGGCTCGGCCTGGAAGTCGGCGTAAATGTCGTCTTCGAGGATCGTGAAGCCGTGCTCGCGCGCAAGCTGCAACAACCGGAAGGCGACGGGCGGCGTGACCGTCGTGCCGGTTGGATTGTGGAATACGGTGTTGACGAAGAAGAGGCGCGGGCGGTGGCGCTTCAGCTGCTCCTGCAGCACGTCGAGATCGGGCCCGTTGACGGTGCGCGGAATGCCCACCACGTTCACGCCGTGCAGCTTCAAGAGCCCGAACAGGTTGTAGTAGCCCGGGTCTTCGACAAACATCGTGTCGCCGGCCTTGAGCATGTAGCGGATCACGAGGTCGAGCGCCTGGCTAGCCCCGTTCGTGATCAGGATTTGCGAGGTGTTCGTGTGGATGCCGACGAGCGCGGCGCGCGCGTTCAAGTGCTCGCGCAAAACGGGATGGCCGAGGGGCGTCGCGTAGTCGATCATGCTCAGCGGATCGCCTCGCGACACCTGGCGAACCGCTTGCGCGAGGCCGTCCATGTCGCGCCACGCTTCGGGGATGAAGCCGCCGCCGAGCGTCAGGTGCTCGCCCGGGTAATTGAACTGCTGGAGGATGTGGATCGATTCTTCCTCGGCGCGGCGCGGGTCCGTGGTGCCTTGGCAGCCGTCGTTGGCCGGCGCGTGCCGCGACACGTAAAAACCCGAGCCGGGCCGCGAATCGACGTAGCCCAGCGAGACGAGCCGGTCATAAGCCTCGATGACGGGGAAACGGCTCACGCCGTAGTCGGCCGCGAACTGGCGGATCGACGGCAGCTTCGTACCCGCATGCATGTCCCGCGAACGAATCCAGCCCTGCACGCCGGCCACGATTTGCTCGGTGAGCGGCACGCCGCTTTCGCGGTCGAGATCGAGATCGGGTTTCATACGGCGCACCTCACTGTTCGGTAATTCGCCTGAACAGTTTCTGTGAAACTGTTCAGAACTGTACATGTGATTCTAGTCGCGGCGTCTCAATAATAAGGCTACGTAGTTTCCCTAGGACGCCTCTTCAAGGAGCACAGCGATGCGCGAAATCCGGACTTTTGAACTCGAGCACGGCGAACCGGCTGCCGCTTGGCGGATCGACCGGCCGGCCGTGCTCACGGTGACCGACGGCGAAATCTGGCTGACGGTCGAAGGGGACTCCGAGGACTACTGGCTCAAGCCGGGCGAGCCGTTTGTGCTGCCCGAAGGCGCACGGACCTGGGTCAGCGCCGGGCGTGGCGGGGCAAAGTTTTCGCTGGCGTTTTCGAGTGCGGGGCGCAGCGTGGCGGCATCGTCGGCTCCGGTGGCGCGCAGCTGGATGCCACGCTGGCTGAACGTGGCTTGAGCGTCACGCTGTCTCCGGATGCGCGCCGATATAACGCGCGCGCGGCCGGATCAGGCTGCCGTCGGCGGTCTGCTCCAGCGCATGCGCGATCCAGCCGGTCACGCGGCCGAGCGCGAACAGCGTGAACGCTGCGCCGGCAGGCAACGCCAGCACGCGCTCGAGCGAAGCCAGCGCGAAATCGACGGTCGGCGCGAGCCCGGTTGTGTCCTTCACCGCGCGCACGATCGCGCCGATCTCCGCCATTCCCGGCCGCGTACCGGCTCGCTCTGCGAGTTCATCGAGCAGCAGTTGCGCGCGCGGATCGCCGAGCGGATAGAGCGGATGCCCGAAGCCAGACAAGGGGTGGCGGCGCGCGTCGTCGTCGCGAGCGAGGCGGCCGGCGAGATAGCGGTCGATGTCGCCGGCGCGCGCAGCTTCGTCGAAGAACGCCGCGACGCGCGCGGTCTCGCCGCCGTGGCGTGGACCCGACAGCGCTGCGAGACCGCCCGCCACCGCGCCGAACAGATGGGTGCCGGTCGACGTGATGCAGCGTACGGTGAACGTCGACGGATTCAGCTCGTGATCGGCGCAGACGACGAGCGCCATGCGCAGCAACTCCGCGTGCCGCCGGTTGCGCACGCCCCACGTGATGGCGAGCTGGCGGTGCAGTGGTTCGTTCGACGGCGCCGCCGAGATCATCGCAGCCGCCAGGAGACGCATCAATGCGCAGGCGGTGTCGAGCTGCGCGTCGCGGCCGAGTGCCCAGACGCGCGGCATCTGCGCGGCGGCAGCCGGCAGCAGCACGAGCGCGCGATCGAGCGGCGCGCTGTCGCTCCACAGCTTCAGCCACGCGGACCATTGCGCGCCGGTGATCGGCGCGGCGGGCGCCTCGGCGATGCGGCGCGCGCTGCATTCCCAGAGCAGCGCGGCGGCTTCTTCGAGCGTCGCGCGCCTGGCTAGCTCGATCGCATCGTGCCCGCGATAGAAAAGGCGGCCGTCGGCAACCAGCGTGATCCGCGATTCGAGCACCGGCACACCCCAATCGAGCACCTTCTGCGCGACCTTGCCCGCGCGCTTGCCGTCCTCCTTGCGGCGCGCGAGGCGGCGCACTTCGTCGGCGTCGTAGAGGCGGCGCTTGCTGTCGGCATCCGGCGACGAACGCAGCATGCCGCGGCTCACGTACGCGTAGAGCGTCGGGACGCTGATGCCGAGCGCGGCGGCGGCTTCGGCGGCGGTCAGATGGCTGGGCATGGATCGGTCTCTTCCGGTTCTATTCGAGAAATCGGTGCAGGCTTCAGACGAGAAACCAAACAAATCGATATATGTTGATTATTTGAATCAAGATTGATCGCATTTGAGGCCGATTCTAGACTCGTCTCAACGTCCCAGCCACCGCTTATCGCCGATCATGACTCCGCTTATCGCTCTGGAACACCTCTGGTCGGTCGCCGAATGCGATCCTGCCGCGCTCGAATCGATCGTCATGGATGGCAATGACCCAGGGCTGCCTTCGGTCTACCGCGTCGGCACGCTCGCGTCGGCGACGATCGGCGCGATGGCGCTCGCCGCGGCCGAATGTTTTCGTCTGCGCACGGGGCGCCGGCAACGCGTCGAAGTCGAAATGCACCGCGCGCTCGCGGCGTTTCGCAGCGAACGGTATTTACGCCTGGGCGACGGGCCGGCGCCGGAGTTGCGCGGTCCGCTCACCGGCTTCTACGAGACGCGCGACGGGCGCTGGATTCAGCTGCATACGAATTTCGAGCATCACCGCGACGGCGTGCTCAAAGTGCTCGGCTGTGCGAACGACCGTGACGCGGTGGTCGACGCAATTCGCGGCTGGAGCGGCCCGGCGCTCGACCAGACGCTCGCGGATGCGGGGCTGTGCGCCGCGTTGATCCGCACGCCGCGCGAGTGGGCGGCGTTGGAGCAGGCGGCGGCGATCGCCAATTTGCCGCTCTTTCAGATCGAGCGGATCGGCGACGCACCGCCCGAGCCGGTGGGCAGCGGTGCCGAGCGGCCGCTTGCCGGGACGCGCGTGCTGGACCTCTCGCGCATCATCGCCGGGCCGGTGGCGGGGCGCGCGCTCGCGCAGCACGGCGCCGAGGTGCTGCTCGTGAACGGCCCGCATCTGCCGAACATCGCGCCGCTGGTCATCGACAATGGGCGCGGCAAGCGCTCGGCCACGGTCGATTTGCGCAACGCCGACGGCTGCGCGACGCTGCAAACGCTGGCCGCCAAGGCCGACGTGTTCCTCCAGTCTTACCGGCCAGGGGCGCTGGCCGCACGCGGCTTCGCACCGGAAGACGTGGCGCGCACGCGGCCGGGCATCGTCTACGTGTCGATTTGCGCATACGGGCACACGGGACCGTGGGCGAACCGGCGCGGCTTCGACAGCCTCGTGCAGTCGGCGAGCGGAATCGCCTGGAACGAGACGCAGGCGGCGCAAGCCGCGAGCCCGCGGCATCTGCCGTGTCAGGCGCTCGATCACGCCACCGGCTATCTCGCCGCGTTCGGCGCGATGGTGGCGCTCGCGCGGCGCGCGACCGAAGGCGGGAGCTGGCACGTGCGCCTCTCGCTCGCGCAGACCGGGCGCTGGCTGCAATCGCTCGGACAGATCGAGGGCGGCCGGCGCGCGCCGGAAGTCACGCTCGATGACGTGCGCGATTGCCTCGAGACCGTCGAATCGCCGTTCGGCAGGGTGCTCGGGACTTCGCCCGCCGAATCGCTCTCCGAAACGCCGCCGTTCTTCGGCCGCGCGCCGGTGCCGATCGGGACCGACGAGGCGCGTTGGATCTAGGGCAGGGCCTGTTATTCGGGTGAACCGGCCGCCTGGCAACGCTCGCCGCGATTTGTCGGTTCTGATGGAGGCTCCGACGGCGGCGCGTAGCGAGACTCTGGCGGCTGGCGGGGGCGGTGTCGGACGCGCCGGGCTCACGCGCGCGGCGTATCATTTTTTTATAAGAACAGCGGACCGGCGCAAACGTTGCTGCGGCAGGTTTTGCGGCCGCTCCGGCCGCTTCCGCTTTCTCGCGCGCATGGTGGCTGAATTTGACGGTATGTCATCCTCAACTTTTGCCGGGCGCGGTCGTTAAACCTGCGTAGCTAGGTCCAATCCGGAGTCGACAGGTGCTACGCATGAAAATCCATCCCTTGGCAGCCGCCGTGTGCTCATTCGCCACGGCCGTGTTGCCCGCGCTCGCGGCGGGTCAGGCGGCGTCATCCGATCCTGATCTGAATGCCGTCTTTGGCTCCGCCAAGCTGACGTCGACGCAGACGGCCGGCGGTTCGGCCCGCATCGGCCCGTCTTCCTCCTCCGCCAGGGGCGCCTCGTTCGACGCCTCGATCGGCGCCGACGCGATGAAGAACGTGAGCGGAAACGTCGGCGTGAATGTCGCGGCCGGCGCGCTCAACGCGCAGGCCAATCAAATCGCGCTCATCGACACCCCGGCTGCCGATATCTCGTCGAGCCAGACGGTGGCGGCCGCCGTGCATCTTTCCGGCAGCGGCAATGCGGCACTCGGGTCAGGCGCGCTGACGGGCGTGTCGGGCAATGTGGGCGTGAATCTCACCGCGGGCGTGGGCAACGCGCAATACAACGGCTTCATCATTCACTGACACTGACATGTTTGATCACTTCTGGTCGTTCACTGCCTGGTTGACCGCAGGCGTTGTCTATGGCGTGCCGTGCGTGGCCTTGGTCGTGAGGCAGCGCGCGTCGGCGCGCGTGCGCCGGCGCCATCGCGCCTATTTGCGCAGTTCCGCGACGAAGTCGTAATAGTCGTTGCGGCAGTAAGTGTCGGTGAGCTCGATCGCGCGCTGCTCGGCGGTATAGCCGATGCGCGTGATCAGCAACAGCGCATCGTGTGGCGCAATGCCCATCTGATGCGCGATTTCGTCGCTCGCGTTGACCGCGCGAAAGTGCTGCAACGCGCGTACGATCGCGAACCCGCGCTGTTCGAGGTAGGTGTAGAGGGAATCGCCGATCGCCCGCGGATCGGGCACCACCGACGACGGCAGCGTCGAATTCTCGACCGCCATCACGATGCCGTTGGCGAGGCGCAAGCGTTTCAAACGCGTGACCGCCGCCGCCGGCGACAGTCCCAGTTGAATCACTTCTTCCCGATTGGCCGGTTGAATGTCGCGCGAGATCCATTGCGAGCTCGGCGTGAAGCCGCGCCGCCGCAGCATTTCGCTGAAGCTCGACAGGCGCGACAGCGGATCGTCGTAGCGCGGCGCGATAAAGCTGCCAGCGCCTTGCGTGCGGCGGATGAGCCCCTGTTCGACCAATAGCGCGATCGCCTTGCGCGCCGTGATGCGCGAGACGCCGAGCGCCTCCGACAGCACGCGTTCGGACGGCAGCGCCTCGCCCGCGTTCCAGCGGTTTTCGTGGATCGCGTTGCCGAGCTTGCGGGCGAGTTGCAGATAAAGCGGTGTGTCGTTGTCCGGGTCCGGGCGCAGATCGCGCCAACGGTCTTCGGTGGTTGAGCTCATGAAGTGAACGCGGCGAAGGGCAAGCGGCAATTCTATGTCATTGGCGCACTGCGTTATAGCGGGGTTTTGCCAATCGTTACGATAGACGGATCGGTGAGGGGCTAAACTCGGCGGCATCCATCGCACGAATCTTGCGCGCTTGGTTCGCGCGTACCTACCGCAAAGGAGATGTCATGACCGCTGACCCAGCCTACGTCAGCTTGCCCGACGGCGAGCGCATCGCGAAGCTTGGACAGGGCACCTGGGAAATGGGCGAGCGCCCTTCGCGCCGCGCGTCGGAGATTGCCGCCTTGCGCGAGGGCGTCGAGCTCGGCATGACCGTGATCGATACCGCCGAAATGTATGGCGAAGGCGCGACGGAGACGCTCGTCGGCGAGGCGCTCGCGGGCCTGCGCGACGCAGTGTTCCTCGTGAGCAAGGTTTATCCGCATCACGCGAGCCGGCGTGGCGTTGTCGCGGCTTGCGAGGCGAGCTTGAAGCGCCTGAAGACCGACCGGCTCGACCTGTACCTGCTGCACTGGCGCGGCGGCGTGCCGCTCGCGGAGACGATCGAGGGCTTCGAGGCGTTGAATAGCGCGGGCAAGATCCGCCATTGGGGCGTGAGCAATTTCGACACCGACGACATGGAAGAACTGGTCTCGGCGCACGGCGGGCAAGCGTGCGCGACGAACCAGATTCTCTACAACGTCGCGCGGCGCGGACCGGAATTCGATCTGCTGCCATGGCTCGAAGCGAACAAGATGCCGGCGATGGCATACAGCCCGGTCGACCACGCGCGCCTGCCGAAGCGCACGCCGCTCGACGAGATTGCACATGCGCGCGGCGTGTCGGTGGTGCATATCGCGCTGGCTTGGGTGCTCGCCCAGTCGAACGTGTTTGCGATTCCGAAGGCGGGCAGCGTCGAGCACGTGCGCGAGAATCGGCGCGCACTCGATCTGAGCTTCACCGAGGACGAACTCGCGGCGATCGACAAGTATTTCAAGCCGCCGCGCGGCAAGCGTCCACTCGAAATGCTCTGAGCGCGGCGGGGCGGGTGACGCGACATGCCTCGCGCGCGTGCCCTCGCGTCATGAATGGCGGGTCAATTGCACGCGTGATGCATATGGACCGAGCCGAGCACGGCGACTTCGGCGGGCGTGCGCTTGAGCGCTTCTTCATCGACTTGGCGGGTATCGGCGACGAACTCGTCGACGATCGTCGCGACCGGCGTGCCGGAGAGGCACAGCGCGACGTGTTGCACGGCCTCATTGCGCACGGCGGCGCGCTGGCCGAGAAACAGCACGCCGTATTGATAGCCGTGGATGATCCCGCGCACGGCGCCCACGCATTGGCCTTGGGCGACGTCGTCGGTTTTTTGCTGGCAGAGCTGGGAGAGCGTGTAGGCCGAGAACGATGGATCGGTGTGCGGCGGTTCGGCCGCGGCCGCTTGCTGCGCATGCGCTTGAGAAGCCAGCGCGAGCGCCGCGGCGGCGAGCAGGGCGCTGGCGGCGCGCGTTGCCGGGGCGGAGAAGTTTCGCTTCATCTTGATCTCCTCTTCTCGAATGTCGAATTCGATAGAGGAATTCGCGCCCGTTTGGTTCCTGCGCGCGGGTTCGTTAGCGCACGCATACCTGTGCGCGATGCCGTAGCCGCTTGTCGCATTCCGCTTTCCAGCTCCGCGCCCCGGGCGGTGACGTTCGACCGGGGGATCGAACCGTCACCGCCCAATCACGCTCGGAAGCGCTTGGTCGGGATGGCCGTGCCGGCTGCGATGGCGTTGAGATGCCATCGCTGGAATCTAGCGTCCCTTGCCGCCCGAACCGTGTCCGCCGGAGCCGCCGCCGAAACCCCCACCGAACCCGCCGCCAAATCCTCCTCCGAAGCCGCCCATTCCTCCCATGCCGCCGCCGGGGCCGCTAGGACCGCTCGGGCCGCCGTGGCTGCCGCAGCCGCAACCGCTGCTGCTACCGCCGCTGCTGCTACCGCCGCTGCTGCTACCGCCGCTGCTGCTACCGCCGCTGCTGCTACCGCCGCTGCTGCTACCGCCGCTGCTGCTGCTCCCACCGCTGCTGC
>DATGHJ010000006.1:0-5775 GCA_035308085.1 Trinickia sp.
CGCGGTTCTGGGCATGCGTGAATCGAACTAAATGGCTCAAACGCCCGCCACGCGGGGCTCCGATGAGTTCGGCGGAGAAAACGCAGAAAGTGCCTGGGTATAACCGCCGAAAACGGCGTACCCACCAACCGACCCACCAAAGAATTTACGACTTATCCCGACCGAACGCAATTGTATCCGAGCATTTAGATTCGATGAAAATCGCTCGAATCCTTATCTGACGGTCGTTTCCCCGATCCAGTCCGACTAATTCCTAAAAATGGGGACTGATTTGGTGGCGGAGGGCGTGGGATTCGAACCCACGAAGGCCGTAAAGCCTTGCCGGTTTTCAAGACCGGTGCATTCAACCGCTCTGCCAGCCCTCCGAGGGCCGCTATTGTAACGCAAGTAACGCAAACGGCGCGGCGGCCTTCGCCGACACGCCGTCTATTCGCTCTTGTCCTTCAGGAAGAGTTCCTGCAGGTCGTTGAGAAAGCGCTGGCCAAGCGGCGTCGGCGCAATCTTTTCGTAGTCGCGCGTGATGAGCCCGCGCCGCTCCGCTTGCTGCAGCGCCGGCTCGATCGACGTCATCGGCAGCCCGGTGCGCTCGATGAAGCGATGCACCGGAAACCCTTCGACCAGCCGCAGCGCGTTCAGCATGAATTCGAACGGCAAATCGTGCGCGCCGACTTCATGCTCTTCCTGAACCGGCTTTCCCGCGCGTGCTTCTTCGATGAACGTGGCCGGATGCTTGTAGCGCGCCTGCCGCACGATCCGGTTCGGAAACGACAGCTTGGTGTGCGCGCCGGCACCGATACCGAGGTAGTCGCCGAAGCGCCAGTAATTGAGGTTGTGCTTGCATTGCCGGTGCGGCTTCGCGTAGGCCGACACCTCGTAGCGCTCGTAACCGGCTGCAGTGGTGCGCTCGTGAATCCAGTCCTGCATGTCGGCGGAGGCATCGTCGTCGGGCAGCGCGGGCGGGAACTTCGCGAACAGCGTATTCGGCTCGAGCGTCAGGTGATACAGCGACAAGTGTGGCGGTGCGAACGACAGCGCCGTTTCGATATCGGCGCGACATTCGTCCAGCGTCTGCCGCGGCAGCGCGAACATCAGGTCGAGATTGAAGTTGTCGAAATGCTTGGCGGCGATCTCGACGGCGTGTTGCGCCTGCGAAGTATCGTGGATACGGCCGAGCGCCTTCAGATGCGCCTCGTTGAAGCTCTGGATGCCGACCGACAGCCGATTGACGCCGCTCGCGCGAAACTGCGCGAACTTCTCTGCTTCGAAGGTGCCCGGATTGGCCTCGAGCGTGATCTCGGCATCGGCGTCGAGCGGCAGCAGCGCGCGCACGTCCGACAGCAGCCGGTCGAGCCCGCGCGCCGACAGCAGGCTCGGCGTGCCGCCGCCGATGAACACGGTATGCACCTGCCGTCCCCAGACGAGCGGCAGGGCGTGCTCGAGGTCGGCGCGCAGCGCGTCGAGATACTCGTCTTCCGGAAAGCGTTCGCCTTTCCACTCGTGCGAGTTGAAATCGCAATATGGACACTTGCGCACGCACCATGGGAAATGCACGTACAGCGCGAGCGGCGGCAGCGAGGTCAGGCGAATGCTGCCCGGTGCGACAAACGCCTTGATCACGCCGGTGCCGATCGATTGGGTGCTCACTTTTCCTCCGACAGCCGCGCCAGCAACGCGCGCAACGCAAGCGCGCGGTGGCTGCACGAATTCTTCACGGCGGGGTCGAGTTCCGCGGCGCTCGCGTTCAGCCGTGGGATGAAAAAGTACGGGTCGTAGCCGAAGCCGTTCGCGCCGCGCGCCGCATCGAGGATTTCGCCGTGCCAGCGGCCTTCGGCGATCAGCGGCTCGGGGTCGTCGGCGTGGCGCACGAGCGCGAGCACGCAGTAGTAGTAGCCGCGGCGATCGGCCTCGTCCTTCAATTGCTCGATGAGGCGCGCGTTGTTTGCCGCATCGCTCTTTTCGCCGCCGGCCAACTGAGCGTAGCGTGCCGAATAGACGCCGGGCGCGCCGCGCAATGCGCGCACGCACAGGCCGGAATCGTCGGCGAGCGCGGGCAGGCCGGTCGACTTCGCGGCGTGGCGGGCTTTGGCGAGTGCGTTTTCGACGAACGTCGGATGCGGCTCTTCCGCTTCGCTGACGCCGAGCTCGCCTTGCGCGATGAGCTCGATGCCGGCAGCGCTCGCGAGCGCCGCGAATTCGCGCAGCTTGCCGGCGTTGTTCGATGCAAGCACGACGCGCTTGAGCGGCGCGTTGGCGCCCGATTGCGGTTGCAGTTGATCACTCACCTTTGCTCTCCAGCGCTTCCTTCTGTTTTTGGATCAACTGCGTAATACCGCTTTGCGCGAGATCGAGCAGCCTGTTCATCTCGTCGCGCGAAAACGGCACGCCTTCGGCCGTGCCCTGAACTTCGACGAAGCCACCGTCGCCCGTCATGACGACGTTCATGTCCGTGTCGCACTGCGAATCTTCGTCGTAGTCGAGATCGAGTACGGGCGCGCCCTCGTAGACGCCGACCGAAATCGCGGCCACGTAATCGGTGATCGGCGACTTTTCGATGCGGCCGGCCGCGAGCAGTTTCGCGACCGCGTCATGCGCGGCGACGAACGCGCCGGTGATGCTCGCGGTGCGCGTGCCGCCGTCGGCCTGGATCACGTCGCAGTCGAGATGCAAGGTGCGCGGGCCGAGCTTCTCGAGATCGAACACCGAGCGCAGCGCACGGCCGATCAGGCGCTGGATTTCCTGCGTGCGTCCGGTCTGCTTGCCACGCGCGGCTTCGCGGTCGCTGCGCGTGTGGGTCGCGCGCGGCAACATGCCGTATTCGGCGGTAAGCCACCCTTGGCCGCGATCGCGCAGGAATTCGGGCACGCGCTCGGCGATGCTCGCCGTGCAGATGACTTTCGTGTCGCCGAATTCGACGAGCACCGAGCCTTCCGCATGCTTCGTGTAGTGGCGCGTGATGCGCACGTTGCGCAAGGCGTCGGCGCGGCGCCCGCTGGGGCGCTGGATCGTGTCGGACATAGTCGGGAGAAAATCGCGAAAAGGGGAAGGGGAAGCCAGGATTTTACCGCTGATCGAATCGGGCCGATGTCGCTGGCCTCGACCAAGCGCAATCGGTAAAAATGGGATAATGCGCGTTCAACGCCTTGCGCCTCGTACGCGCCGGGCGTCTCCAAACAAACGGCCGGCAACGGCCTCTATCTATCGAGAGACGAACGATGATCTACAGCATGACAGGCTACGCGAGCGCAACGCGTGAACTCGCGGCCGCGGCAGGCACCGGCGGCGTGAGCGTGTCGGTTGAGCTGCGCACGGTGAACTCGCGCTTCCTCGACCTCAACTTCCGCATGCCTGAAGACGTGCGAGCATGCGAGCCGACGCTGCGCGAAATGCTGATGAACAAGCTCTCGCGCGGCAAGGTCGATATCCGGATCAACCTGCAGCGCAGCGAGCAGACGGCGACGGCCGGCTCGCTCAACCGCGACGCCCTTGAACAGCTCGCCGCGCTCGAGCGGGCGGTGCTCGAATCGTTCCCTGACGCCGAGCGCATGCGCACCGGCGAAATCCTGCGCTGGCCGGGCGTGCTCGCCGAGAGCGGCGTATCGCCCGAGGAACTGCGCGAGGCGGTGCTCGCGTGCGGCAAGCAGGCGATCCATGAACTGATCGACGTGCGCGCGCGCGAAGGCGCGCAGCTCGCCACGATGCTGCTCAACAACGTCACCGAGATGGAATCGATCGTGCAGCGCATTACGCCGCTCGTGCCGGAGCTGATCGCCAAGCACCAGCAGAAGATCGTCGAGCGGCTGCAGGAAGCGCTGGGTATCGCGGCGCCGGATACTGCCGCGACGATCGTGTCGCGCGAGGAAATTGCCGAGCGCATTCGTCAGGAAGTGACGATGTACGGCATTCGCATCGATATTGCCGAGGAGCTTTCGCGCCTCACCGCGCATTTGAACGAAACGCGCCACGTGATCGAGAAGGGCGGCAAGGTCGGCAAGCGGCTCGACTTCATGATGCAGGAGCTCAATCGCGAAGCGAACACGCTCGGCTCGAAGGCGGCCGCGAAGGAACTGGCCGACTCGTCGATGACGTTGAAGCTCCTGATCGAACAGATGCGCGAACAAGTACAGAACCTGGAGTAACCACGCTCATGACCGACCACACCCACCAACCGCAAGAACCGCACGAAGCGAGCACAGGCGGAGGCGCGCGCAAGGCGCCGCGTAATCCGTACGCGGGCGGTTATCCCGGCAACCTGTTCATGGTCGTTGCGCCCTCGGGCGCCGGCAAGTCGACGCTCGTGAACGCGCTGCTCGCGAAAGATTCGGCGCTCAGCCTGTCGATTTCGTACACGACGCGCAAGCCGCGGCCGGGCGAGCAGGACGGCCAGCACTACCACTTCACGACCGTCGACGATTTCCTCGCGCGCCACGCGCAGGGCGAGTTCCTCGAAAGCGCGGAAGTGCACGGCAACTACTACGCGACGTCGCGCGTCTGGATCGAAGAGCAGATGAAAAGCGGCCACGACGTGCTGCTCGAAATCGACTGGCAGGGCGCGCAGCAGGTGAAAAAGCAGTTCCGCAACGCGGTCGAGATCTTCATCCTGCCGCCGTCGCTCGAAGCGCTTGAAGTGCGCCTGAAAAAGCGCGGCCAGGACGAGCCGAACGTGATCACGCGGCGCCTGCTCGCCGCGGGCAGCGAGATCGCTCATGCGTCCGAAGCCGAGTACGTATTGATCAACGAAAACTTCGACCAGGCGCTCGCGGAGCTGCAATGCCTCGTTGCCGCGACACGTCTGCGCTTCGCGTCGCAATACGCACGGCATGCGCAGCTTTTCGTCGAACTGGGCATTCACTTGCCGCACGCCGAGTGAAGGTGGGTGCTTGCGCACATAAGGTAGAATAAGCAACATACTGAGAAGGAATTTCCCAACATGGCCCGCATCACCGTCGAAGACTGTCTGAAACAAATCCCGAACCGTTTCGAGCTGGCGCTCGCCGCCACGTATCGCGCGCGTCAACTCGCGCAAGGCCACACGCCGAAGATCGAAAGCCGCGACAAACCTACCGTCGTGGCGCTGCGCGAAATCGCGGCCGGCCAAGTCGGTGTCGAGATGCTGAAGAAGGTCCCGGTGTAACGCACGGCATGCCTTGGCAGCCATGTCGAACCTAAGCGCAACCCGGCAACGTAACCGATACGGAGGCGAATATGAGCACTACCCCATCGTCCGCCTCCGCAGACGCGGACCACGAAGCTGACGCACCCTCGGCTGCGCGCAAATACATCGACGCGGTCCTCGAACAGTCGTTTCGCCATCTGTTCGGGCCGACCGCGACGCCGGAGCAGCCTCGCAAGCACGATGTCGTATCGATTGCGAAGCTCACGGCGTCACTCTCCGACTACCTGAGCCCGGACGAGATCAAAGAGGTCAAGGCGGCGTTCCATTTCAGCGACGAAGCCCACCTCGGTCAATATCGCCAAAGCGGCGAACCCTACATCACCCATCCTGTCGCCGTCGCGGAAATCTGCGCCGGCTGGAAGCTCGACGACCAGTCGATCATGGCGGCGCTGTTGCACGACGTCATGGAAGACCAGGGCGTCACCAAGGCCGAGCTCGCGGAGCGATTCGGCGCGAAGGTGGCGGAACTGGTCGACGGTTTGTCGAAACTCGACAAGATGGAGTTTCGCAATCGCGAAGAAGCGCAGGCGGAAAACTTCCGCAAGATGTTGCTCGCGATGGCGCGCGACGTGCGCGTGATTCTCGTGAAACTGGCGGACCGG
>DATGHJ010000007.1:0-3788 GCA_035308085.1 Trinickia sp.
TCGCTTCACGCAGCGCAGAGATTGTCGCCGCTGTCGCTGCCGGCGATTCGTCGGCGCCGCTCATACACGATCCTTTTCCTGCGCCGCGTGCTTCTTCCGATACCCCATCGAATCATTGATGCGGCCGAGGATATAGTCGCCCGCCGCGACGGGCTCGTAACGGACCTCGGCTTGCGCTGTGCCGAGTTCGCGCGGATCGACGATTGCCCCGTAGGTCGGATCGTAGAATGACGCGATCGAATAGCGCTCGCGCCCGGACGCATTGATCACGCGATGCAGCGTCGAGCGAAAGCGTTCGTTGGTCCAGCGCGACAAGAGATCGCCGACGTTGACGACAAAGCTGCCCGGGATCGGCGGCGCATCTATCCACGTACCATGCGCGATCTCGCGCACCTGCAGGCCGCCGACGTCGTCCTGCCACAACAGCGTGATGCAACCGTAGTCGGTATGAGGTGCAACGCCAAACTGATCTTCGTCCGACTGCGGCGGTTGCGGCGGGTAATACACCATCTGCGTACGTTGCATGCGTTTGGTGTAGCGCGATGCGAAGAAGTGCTCGTCGATGCCGAGACCCGATGCAACCGCGCGCAGCAGGTCGGCACCACATGCGCCGATCGCTTCGTAATACGTGTACAGCGCGGGGCGCAGCGACGGCATGAAGTCCGGCCAGTTGTTCGGTCCGCGCAGCGCTTGCCCTGCGACCACGTCCGGGTCGTCTTCGGGCAATTCGAGCCCGATGCTGAAGAACTCCTTGTAATCCGGCCGTTTCGCCTGATACATCGTCGCGTCGCCGAGCGAATTGAAACCGCGATGCCGCGCGTTCACCGCCGCGCGCCGTTTGGTCTCCACGGGGAATGCAAAGAAGTTGCGTGCCGCTGCCGTAGCTGCGTCGATGACCCCCTGTGGCACACCATGATTCACGATGTAGAAGAAGCCGATCGTCGTACACGCGGCGTAAATCTCGCGGCCGGTGCGTGCGAGCGCGGCGGCATTGCCGGACCGCACGCCGGCGAAATCGATCACCGGAATAACGGCGTCCGCACGGGAGGCCGAAGCGTCATCAAATCCCATCGAACCGCTCCTCGAAGAAGCGCTGCGTTTAACTGACAAATTGCGCGAAACGCGCTGCGCGTACTGTGCTTCCGTAGCGGTATATACCGCCAAAACCCGCTTCGCAAGTTGCATCGCAGCGGCGTTTGACAGCCTGACACAGGAGCTTTCCCTAAGTGAATCCGAATTTGTTTTTGACCTGAAATCTGCGGTATATACTGCGTCACATGCTTGGCGCCGGCTTGTTCGACCAAACCCGCGCGACGTCCGCTTTGCCACCCGGAGAGACTTATGAACATCCCTGCAGGCTGGAAAAGTTGTGTGATGATGTTGACGTTGTGCGCGGCGAGCGTGTGCGCGCATGCGGAAGACCAACTCGCGAAAGTGAAGAAGGCAGGCGAGCTGGTGGTCGGCACCGAGATGCAGTTTGCGCCGTTCGATTTCCTGGAGAACGGGCAGCAAGCCGGTTTCAACAAGGACTTGTTCGCCGAAGTCGGCAAGGAACTGGGCGTGAAAGTGCGCTTCATCGATCTGCCGTGGCCGAGCGTGTTGCCGGGCCTCGAAGCGGGCAAGTTCGACATGGTCGGCGGCCCGCTTACCGTGACGAAGGCGCGCATGGAACGCTACACGTATACGCTGCCCGTCGCCGATGCGACTGACGCGCTGCTCAAGCGCGCAAACGACGGCAGCATCAAGCAGTCGTCCGATATCGCCGGGAAGGCAGTCGGCGCGGGCAAGGGCTCCGCGCAACTCGACCAGCTGAAGTCCTACGCGGCCACGCTGCCGAAGCCACCCGAAATCCGCGAGTACGTGGACAACAATCAGGCGTACGCCGACCTTGCGGCTGGCCGCATCGTCGCGGTGGCAAATTCGATGACGAACATCGCTTATGTCGCGAAGCAGCGGCCCGAAACCTTCGCGGTCGTCCAGCCGCCTTTCGGCGCGAAGGTGTACTTCGCGTACTGCATGCGCAAGGACGCAGACAGCCAGCCGCTCGCCGATGCGTTCAACGCCGCGCTCGTGAAGCTGAACAAGGACGGCCGGTTGGCGGCGTTGCAGAAAAAATGGTTCGGCGTCGCGATGGAGGTTCCGGCGACGATGCCTACGCCGAACTACTGATCTCCGAGCGGCGGGCATCGCTGGCGCGCCGCTTCGCGCATCCGTCTCGCTCAACCGTCTTGCTCGCCTGGCGCCGCGGATACCATCGACATGTTCAGCATGACCGTCTTCGTTCAGGGCCTGCCGCTGCTGCTGCGCGCGTCGATCGCGACCGTGTCGATTTCGCTCGCCGGTCTGTTCATCGGCTTCTTCGTCGCGGTCGGCGTGTGCGCCGCGCGCTTGTCCGCGCATCGGCTCGCTCGGCTTTTCGGCGGCGCCTATGTGTTCTTTTTCCGCGGCGTGCCGATGCTCGTGCAGTTGTTGCTCGTGTATTACCTGCTGCCGTTCGCCGGCATCAACGTGCCACCGCTCGTTGCGGCGCTCAGCGCCGTATCGCTGTGCTCGGCGTCGTATATCTCGGAGATCCTGCGTGGCGGGTTCCTCGCGATTCCGCCAGGACAGCTCGAAGCCGCGCGCATGCTCGGATTGGGGCCGCTCGATACACTGCGGCGCATTCAGGTGCCGCAGGCATTCAGGCTCACGCTGCCTTCGCTTGTCAACGAGATGGTGTTGCTGATCAAGGCGTCGTCGCTGATTTCCGTCGTGGGCGTGGCCGAATTGACGCGCACTGCGCAAAACATCGCGGCGAGCACGTTCCATCCGCTCGAAGCGTATCTGGCGGCGGGCCTCATCTATTTCGTCATCTGCGGTTCGCTCGCGCTCGTCGCGCATGCGTTCGAGTTCCGTTTGCGGCACGCCTGAGGAAATCGAGATGCAACAGTTCGATCCGACTGTCATCACGCACAATCTGCCGGCAATCGGCGCCGGACTCGCGACGACACTTGGCACGTGGATCGCCGGCGTCGCGATCGGCATGCTGCTCGGCTTTGCAATCGCGCTGCTGCAACTGTTCGGCGGACGCTGGGTGCGCGGCGCGTTGCGGGTGTATATCGAAGTGCTGCGCGGCACGCCATTCCTTGTGCAACTCTTCTTGCTGTACTACGGGGGGCCGTCGTTCGGCATCACGCTCGAGCCTCTGACCGCCGGCGTGCTCGGACTGGGCCTGTACGGCAGCGCGTACTTCGCCGAAGCGTTCCGCTCCGGCTTCAACGCGGTGCCGCCCGGCCATCTCGAAGCGGCGGCGTGCCTGGGCCTCACGCGCTGGCAGGCGGTGTTGCGTATCCAGTTGCCACAGATGCTGGTGCTGATCGTACCCGCGCTCGCGAATCTCGCGATCGTGCTCAGCAAGGAAACCGCGGTGCTGTCGATTGTCACGGTGCCCGAACTGACCTTCGTGCTGACCGGCATCGGCTCGGCGACGTTCGCCTTCGTCGAAACGCTGCTGGCGCTCTGCCTTTGCTATCTCGCGCTCGTCGAACTGGCGTCGCGCGCGGGGCTTTGGGCGGAAGCGCGGCTGGCGCGCATGATGGCGTAATCCACACGAGAGCCTCGATGAACGCGATGACCGATCTCGTTTCTTCTTCTCCTTCCGGCGCTGCGAGCGCGTCACCACGCCTGAGTGCGTTGGTTGAGGTGCGCGAGCTGCGCAAACGCTTCGGTGATGTCGAGGTGCTGCGCGGCGTCGATCTGGAGATCGCGAAATCCGAGGTGGTCTGCATCATCGGCCCATCGGGCTCGGG
>DATGHJ010000008.1:0-2739 GCA_035308085.1 Trinickia sp.
GTGCCGCATATGGGCATCTCGGCGTACAACATCGGCAAGCAAGTGGGTGAGGGCCTGGCCGCTGAAATCAAGAAGCGCGGCTGGGATATGAAGGACGTCGGCGCGATCGACGTCACCTACGAGCAACTGCCGACCGCCCACGACCGCACGAGCGGCGCGACCGATGCCCTCATCGCCGCGGGCTTCCCGAAGGCGAACGTGATCGCCGCGCCGCAAGCGAAGACCGATACCGAGAACGCGTTCAACGCGGCCAACATCGCGCTCACCAAGAATCCGCAGTTCAAGCACTGGATTGCGTACGGCCTGAACGACGAGGCCGTGCTCGGCGCGGTGCGCGCAGCGGAAGGCCGCGGCTTCAAGGCGGATAACATGATCGGCATCGGCATCGGCGGCTCGGATTCGGCGCTGAACGAGTTCAAGAAACCGCAGCCGACGGGCTTCTACGGCACGGTCATCATCAGCCCGAAGCGCCACGGCGAAGAGACGTCTGACCTGATGTATGCGTGGATCACGCAGGGCAAAGAGCCGCCGATGCTGACGCTGACGACCGGCATGCTCGCGACGCGCGACAACGTGGGTGAAGTGCGCGAGAAGATGGGGCTTGCGTCGAAGTAAGCGATCGCTCTGAACCGCCCGCTTCGCGGTGTGCGCGCGCATACCGCGAAGCGGCAAGCAGAGCGACGAAACGAGCAGGGGTGAATGAGACGGTTCGCATTGCGATGCGCGCGAGACGCGACGCAAGACGCGCGGCAGGCGAACCATCAATATGGCGTGATTGGAGGCGATGTGTCAGCGACGCTGCGTTTTGACAATATCGGCAAGGTGTTTCCAGGCGTACGCGCGCTTGACGGTGTGTCCTTCGAGGTCAACGTCGGGCAGGTGCACGGCCTGATGGGCGAGAACGGGGCGGGCAAGTCGACGCTTTTGAAAGTGCTCGGCGGCGAGTATCAGCCCGATTCCGGCCGCGTGATGATGGACGGCAACGAGGTGCATTTCCCGAATGCGGCGGCGTCGATCGCGGCCGGTATCGCGGTGATCCACCAGGAACTGCAGTACGTGCCGGATCTCACCGTTGCCGAAAACCTGATGCTCGGGCGCCTGCCGAATACGTTCGGCTGGGTGAAGAAGCAGGACGCGAAGCGCTACGTGCGCGAGCGGCTTGCCGCGATGGGCGTCGATCTCGATCCCAATGCGAAGCTGCGGCGGCTCTCGATCGCGCAGCGGCAGATGGTCGAGATCTGCAAGGCGCTGATGCGCAACGCGCGCGTGATCGCGCTCGACGAACCGACGAGCTCGCTTTCGCATCGCGAAACCGAGGTGCTGTTCAAGCTCGTGCGCGACCTGCGCGCCGACAACCGAGCGCTGATCTATATCTCGCACCGCATGGACGAGATCTACCAGCTTTGCGATGCGTGCACGATTTTTCGCGACGGCCGCAAGGTCGCATCGCATCCGACGCTCGAAGGCGTGAAGCGCGAAACGATCGTCGCCGAGATGGTGGGGCGCGAGATTTCGGACATCTACAACTACCGGCCACGCGAACTCGGGCCGGTGCGCTTCGCGGTGCAGAACGTCGAGGGCCACGGGCTGGCCGGGCCGGCGAGCTTCGACGTCCGCACGGGCGAGATCGTCGGGTTTTTCGGGCTCGTCGGCGCGGGGCGCAGCGAGTTGATGCACCTCGTCTACGGCGCCGAGAAGAAGAGAGGCGGGCATTTGATGCTCGACGGCAAGCCGATCACCGTCAAGAGCGCCGGCGAGGCGATCCGCAACGGCATCGTGCTGTGTCCCGAAGACCGCAAGGAAGAAGGGATCGTCGCGATAGCGTCGGTCGCGGAGAACATCAACATCAGTTGCCGCCGCCACTATCTACGCGCGGGTCTTTTTCTAGACCGCAAGAAGGAAGCCGCGACGGCTGACCGTTTCATTCAGCTCTTGAAGATCAAGACGCCGAACCGCCGCCAGAAGATCCGCTTCCTCTCGGGCGGCAACCAGCAGAAAGCGATTCTGTCACGCTGGCTCGCCGAGCCGGAACTGAAGGTCGTGATTCTCGACGAGCCGACGCGCGGCATCGACGTCGGCGCGAAGCACGAGATCTATCACGTGATTTATCAGCTCGCCGAGCGCGGCTGTGCGGTCGTGATCGTCTCGTCGGAGTTGCCGGAGGTACTGGGTGTGTCGGACCGCATCGTCGTGATGCGCCAGGGGCGCATTTCCGGCGAGCTGCCGCGCAGCCAGGCGAGCGAGCATGCGGTGCTGAGCCTCGCGCTGCCGGAAAGCTCGACGCCGCAAGCGGCCGCGCAGGCGGCGTGATTCCGGAAAAAACTTAATGCAGCACAGTAGGAGCCATCAAATGCAAGCCAGAGAAAACCTAGTGCAGTCGGCCGCGAAGAGCGCCGCCGACGCGCTGACGCCGCAGGCCAGCGACAAGCAGAAGTGGTGGCAGCAAATCACCGAATACAGCTTGATTCTGATCTTCATCGTGATGTTCGTGACGATGTCGCTGACCGTCGATCACTTCTTCTCGATCGAGAACATGCTCGGCCTCGCGTTGTCGATTTCGCAGATCGGCATGGTCGCGTGCACGATGATGTTCTGTCTCGCGTCGCGCGACTTCGACCTGTCGGTGGGTTCGACGGTCGCGTTCGCCGGTGTGCTGTGCGCGATGGTGCTGAACGCCACAGGCAATACGTTCATCGCAATCATTGCCGCTGTGGCAGCGGGTGCGGTGATTGGCTTCGT
>DATGHJ010000009.1:0-12010 GCA_035308085.1 Trinickia sp.
GGCGCTAACCTAAGCTCGCTGCGTGACGCATTTCGCTACAAGCTTGGATAAGGCCCCGCGCTCGAAGGAACCGCCGATTCCCGCAGCCACCCGCAATAGCGGTAGCATTGGCTCCGAAGTCCGACAACCCTCACGCGGAGCGACACCCATGATCACGTTTGACGACTTGAAGCAGCTCTTTCCCGAAGCGGGCCAGGTGCCGGAGGCAGCCGGCATGCCGGCCCCGATCCATCAGCGCGTGTCGCTGGTCGACGGCGAACTCAAATCGTGGGACGGCTTGTGCAAGACGGTGCTGTCCCCGGTCTGCGTGCGCGCGGCATCCGGCGAGGTCGAGCAGGTCGAAATCGGCAGCTACCCGGTCATGGGCGAGCCCGAGAGCGACGCCGCGCTCGCTGCCGCCGTGCGCGCCTACGACCACGGCCGCGGCGAATGGCCGACGATGACCGTTGCACAGCGCATTGCCTGCATGCAGGATTTCATCCGGCAAATGGTCGCGCGGCGCAAGGAGGTCGTGAACCTCATCATGTGGGAGATCGGCAAGAGCGCGGCCGATTCGGCCAAGGAGTTCGATCGCACCGTCACTTACATGGTGCAGACGATCGAAGCCCTCAAGGATCTCGACAACAGCAACTCGCGCTTCGTCATCAACGAGCACACGATCGGCCAGATCCGCCGCACGCCGCTAGGCGTCGTGCTCTGCATGGGGCCGTACAACTATCCGCTCAACGAGACGTTCGCGACGCTGATCCCCGCGCTGCTGATGGGCAACACGGTGGTGTTCAAGCCGCCGCAATACGGCACGCTGCTGTTCGAGCCGCTGCTCGACGCCTTCCGCACCGCGTTCCCGAAGGGCGTGATCAATACGATCTATGCGCCGGGCGCCGTCGTGGTGCCGCATATGCTCGCGTCCGGCAAGATCGACGTGCTCGCGTTGATCGGCTCGAGCAAGGTCGCCGATCACTTGAAGAAGCAGCATCCGAAGTCGCACCGGCTGCGCGCGGTCCTCGGGCTCGACGCGAAGAACGCCGCGATCGTGCTGCCCGACGCCGATCTCGATCTGACCGTGAAGGAGTGCCTGCTCGGCGCGCTGTCGTTCAACGGGCAGCGCTGCACGGCGCTCAAGATGCTGCTCGTGCATCGGTCGATCGTCGAGCCGTTCTTGAAGCGCTTCGCCGAGGAGCTCGGCAAGCTCAAGGTCGGCATGCCGTGGGAGGCGGGCGTCAATATCACCCCGCTGCCCGGCATGCACCGTACCGCCTACATGACCGCGGCGATCGACGACGCGAAGGCCAAGGGCGCGAGGGTGGTGAACGAAAGCGATGGCGGCGGCGTGTTCTGCAAGACGCTCTTCTATCCGGCCGTGGTCTATCCGGTGACCGAAGGCATGATGCTTTACCGCGAGGAGCAGTTTGGGCCGCTCATTCCCGTGGCGCCGTTCGACGACCTCGAAACGGCGCTCGACTACGTGATCACGTCCGATCACGGCCAGCAGGTCAGCATCTTCGGACAGAACCCCGAGCAGATCGGCGAGCTGGTCGATCCGTTGGTGAACCAGGTGTGCCGCGTGAACCTGAACTGCCAATGTCAGCGCGGGCCCGATACGTTCCCGTTCGCGGGGAGGAAGGATTCGGCCGAAGGCACGCTCTCGGTGACCGACGCGCTGCGCTGTTTCTCGATCCGCTCGATGGTCGCGGCGAAGGAAACCGACGCGAACAAAGCGCTGCTCGATTCGATCGTCAACAACCATCAATCGAAGTTCATCAACACCGGGTTCATTCTTTGATGAGGTGAGGGAAAGCCGCTCTGGAGCGACGGCTTTCCCGATCCACCCCCGCGCCGCTTAAAGCTGGGTCATCCCGCCGTCGACGATGATTTCCGTGCCGACGATCAAGCGGTGCTCGCCGTGCCGTCCCTGCATGCGAAAGTCGTCGCGCAGCGCGATGGGCCCGGTGTCGGCTGGGAGCCGCGCCTCGCCAAGCGGCTCGTGCGAGGGATGGACGTGTTTGCCTGAGAGACCCTAGGACTGCGATGAAAAAACTCACCTTCCTGATGCTGTTGCTGCCGACGCTCGCCGCGGCGGCCGGCTTCGATTGCTCGAAGGCGAAGTTGCCGACCGAGCAGCGCATCTGCGCGGACCCGTTGCTGACCAAGATGGACCGCGAGTTGGGCGACGCTTACGAGCACGTGCTCAAAACCACCGACGCCGCCGACGCCTGGAAAGCCGACCAGCTCGCGTGGCTCGCCGAGCGCGACCGCTGCGCAAACGACAACGGCTGCCTGCGCCAGCAATACTCGGAGCGACTTACGGTGCTGCGCGCCGGCAACCAGCCGTTTCAGTGGGACGCGCACTGGTGGCGCGTGGATTCGAGCGGCATGGCGGCATCGGAATTGGTCATTCGCGACGTCACGAAGGGCGGGTTCGAGTTCGAAGTCAGCGCGTGGGCCGGTTCGAACTCGGGCGAACTGCTGGGCAAGGCATCGCTCGCGGCTGAACGCGCCGCGCGCTACGTCGGCGACGCGGACAGCGACACGGAAGGCTGCGTGCTGACCTTCAAGCGCGTGCTGAACCATCTCGAGGTGGATCAGAAAGGCGACGCCCCCACGTGCGGCGCCGGGCTCAATGTTTTCTACGACGGCACCTACGTGGCCGCCGATCGCGATCCGAATGCCGCGCCGGATCGCTAAGCCCGCCGCGAATCCCGGCTAAGCCGGCGCAAAAAACTTCCGCGCGATCTCGCAGAACAGCGCCGTCGTTTCACTTTGATCCTGCACGCGCCGGCTCATGATGATCGGCGAACTCACGTGCGCGTCCGCGAGCGGGCGATACACGACGCCGCGCGCTCGCAACCCGTCGACACCCGCGGGCACGAGACTCACGCCGACCTGCGCGGCCACGAGTCCCAACGCCGTTTGCAACTCGCGCACCTCCTGCGTGCTGCCGGGCTCGAGCGCGTGGTCGCGAAACGCGGAGAGCTGCTGATCAGCGAAGCTGGGCCGCGGCGTCGACGGATACACGATCAGCGTCTCCGCCGCGAGCGCTTCGAGCGTGAGCGGCGCGTCGGCCGCCGCAAGCGGATGCCCCTCCGGCAGCGCGGCGATCAGCGGCTCGTCGAACAACACTTCGCGCGCGAGCTGTGGGTCGTCGAAGCGCAGTCGGCCGAAGCCGACGTCGATACGCCCGCCTTTCAGCGCGCTCAACTGCTCGATCGTGAACATCTCCACGAGTGAAAGCTGAATGTGAGGCGCGGCCTCGCGGAACGCGCGGATCACATCAGGCAGCGGCCCATACAGTGTCGACGACACAAACCCGATGATGATGCGCTCGGCAAGTTGCGCGAGGCGGCGCGTCAGCGGCAGCAGCTCATCGCTTTCGGCGATCAGGCGCTGCGCCTGCGCGTAGAAGATGCGGCCCGCTTCCGTGAGCTTGAGCGGTCGCGAACCGCGCTCGAACAGCGCGAGCCCTACGCTTTCCTCGATTTGCTGAATCTGGCGGGAAAGCGGCGGCTGCGTCATGTGCAGACGCTCGGCCGCGCGCGTGATGTTCATTTCCTCGGCGACCGCCACGAAGTACCGGAGTAGACGGAGTTCCATGCATACCCGCAGAGTATGAAAGTAGATCGAATCGGTGTTGGACTCGCCCGCCTGCTGCTCTTACCATGGTCTGCAACAGGAGGAGAGAGCCGCATGATAGCAAAGCCCCTAAAAATAGAGGCCGTCGAGACGATTCTGGTCGACGTGCCCACGATTCGCCCGCACAAGCTGTCGGTGGCGACGATGAATTGTCAGACGTTGGTGTTGGTCGGAATTCGATGCTCGGACGGTATAACGGGTTGGGGAGAGGGCACGACGATCGGCGGGCTCGCTTACGGCGAGGAAAGCCCGGAGAGCATCAAGACGAACCTCGACACATATTTCGCGCCGATGCTCGCCGGCATGGACCCGACGCGCCCCGGCGCGGCGATGAAGCAACTGCGCGCACTGTTCCAAGGCAATCGCTTTGCGAAGTGCGCGATCGAGACGGCGCTCTACGATGCACAGGCGCGGCGGGTGGGCGTGCCGCTGTCGGAATTGTTCGGCGGGCGGGTGCGCGATTCGGTCGACGTCGCCTGGACGCTCGCGAGCGGCGATACGCGGCGCGATATCGACGAAGCGGAAGCGATGCTGGAGAAGAAACGTCATCGCGTCTTCAAGCTGAAGATCGGCGCGCGCGCCGTCGCCGACGACGTGGCGCACGTCGCGGCGATCAAGTCGGCGCTCGGCAGCCGCGCCGAGGTGCGCGTCGACGTGAATCAGGCGTGGAGCGAAGCGGAAGCAATGTGGGCGATCGGGCGTTTGGCGGACGCAGGCGTCGATCTGGTCGAGCAGCCGATCGATACAGGCAACCCGCGTGGGCTCAAGCGACTCACGGCGCTTGCACGCGTGCCCGTCATGGCGGACGAATCGCTGCATGGTCCTGTCGATGCGTTCGCGCTTGCCAGCACCAAATCGGCCGATGTCTTCGCGGTCAAGATCGCGCAATCGGGCGGCTTGACCGGCGCGGCGGACGTGGCGGCCATCGCACTCGCTTCGGGCATCGACCTGTACGGCGGCACGATGTTGGAGGGAGCGGTCGGCACGATCGCGTCGGCGCAGCTTTTCAGCACCTTCGACGAGCTCAAGTGGGGCACCGAGCTGTTCGGCCCGCTCCTCTTGACCGAAGAGATTCTGACCGAGCCGTTGCGTTACGAGAATTTTTCGCTGGCCTTGCCCGATGGACCGGGGCTCGGCATTGAACTCGATTGGGAGCGGATCGGCCGGCTGCGCCGCGACGCGACACGTGGTGCGAGCGTGACGGTCACCCGTTGACGCGAAGCCTCAACTGCAGCCAAGCACATTGAACCTATCAAGGAGACACAGATGGACAGGAAAGCCATTGACGCATTGCTGAACCAGTTCGATGCAAGCGCCACCCACGAAGGCAACGCGCGTGCGAAAGCGATCGTCAATCGTATCGTGCGCGACCTCTTCTACACGATCGAAGACCTCGACGTGACGCCGAGCGAATTCTGGGCCGCGCTCAACTATCTCGGCGAGGCGGGTCCTGAGCTCGGGCTGATTGCCGCGGGCCTGGGCTTCGAGCACTTCCTGGACGTGCGCCTCGACGAAGCCGAGCAGAAGGCCGGGCTGACGGGCGGCACGCCGCGCACGATCGAGGGCCCGCTCTACGTGGCCGGGGCGCCGGAATCGGTCGGGCACGCGCGCCTCGACAACGGTAACGAGCCCGGCGAAACGCTCGTGATGCGCGGACGCGTGGTGGCCGAAGACGGCACGCCTGTCGGCGGCGCGCTCGTCGAGGTGTGGCACGCGAATCATCTCGGCAACTACTCGTACTTCGACGCCTCTCAGCCTGAGTTCAACCTGCGCCGCTCGATCCGCACGAATGCGGACGGCACGTACAGCTTCCGCAGCGTGGTGCCGATCGGCTACAGCGTGCCGCCCGAAGGCAAGACGCAGCAACTGCTCGATCTGCTGGGCCGTCACGGCCATCGTCCGGCGCATATCCACTTCTTCGTCTCGGCGCCCGGCTACCGGAAGCTGACCACGCAGATCAACATCGACGGCGACCCGTATCTGTGGGACGACTTTGCGTTCGCGACGCGCGAAGGTCTCGTGCCGGCAGTGAAGAAGGAAGAAGGCGCGGCAGGCGAGCCGTACGATATTAAAGGTCAGTTCTCGCTGATCGACTTCGATTTCACGCTCGTGCATGATCGCCAGGGCCTGCCCTCGACCGAAGTGGAGCGCGTGCGCGCCGAGATCGCTTGAAGGTCGCCTAAAGCAGGTGAAGTGCGCCGCGGGCCTGTTTCGAGGACCGCGGCGCGATTGAAACATAGCGGTCCGCCCACGCGGCGGATCCGCGATCGCCAACGGGGAATCCGATGCTATTTCACGTCAAGATGGTCGTTAAGCTGCCGCACGACCTGCCGCCCGAAACGGCGCAGCGCCTCATCGCCGACGAAAAGGCGTTTGCGCAAAAGCTCCAGCGAGACGGCGTGTGGCGGCATCTGTGGAGAATTGCCGGGCAGTATGCGAACTACAGCGTGTTCGATGTCGAGAGCGCGGCGCAGCTCAACGATCTGCTGTTCCAATTGCCGCTCTTCCGTTTCATGGAAATCGAAGTGGATGCGCTGTGCCGGCATCCGTCTTCGATTCACGACGACGACCGCTGAAAAGCGTCGTCGCCTCGTTCAGGTCCGTGTTTTCCTCGGACGAGCGCCCGCCGCTCTTCCTTTCACCTCCCGCCGTTGCGTCCCTTTCGAGACCCTGAGCGCCTAAGCGTGCTCAGGGTTTTTCCGCTATGCAAATTATTGTCGCCAATCTTTTTGGTTGCTGTAGTGTCCGCCGTGACAACACTTGTTTCTATATCAGTGTATGAAACATCGCATGTTGAGGCGCAGCCTGACGCTTGTCGTTTGCCCCTGCCTTGCGGCGGCCATCGTCGCAATCACCGTGAACTCCGGCGCCTGTCTGGCCGAAGTCGTGCGTGGCGCATTGCTTTCGATTCCGAAGGGGCTCACCGAAGCGGGCTCGCGATGGGTCTTTCGATGCCGCGCGTGCTGCTGAAGATCGTCGGCCCGCTCGCGTTTCGCCGGCCCATTCCGCCGCTCGGCAATCAGACGTCCGACCCACCCGCCTACTCTAAATGCTCCTTCTGCACCTTAAGGAGAGCTTAAATGAAGTGCAATTTGCAAAAAATATAGTTCTCAAGCAGCCGCCTGCGTTTGCCGATAGGAGAGATGCCGTGAAACGGCGTAATTTCTTTGGAGAAACCTATGTCAATACAGGCAGTGGGGCAAAATTCGGCGCAGCCGGTTGCGTCGAACATGACAGCCCAAGGTACGCAGGCGGTAGGCGGAACCTCGTCATCCGGGCAGGCGTCGTCGTCGACGGCTTCGGCTCAAGCATCGTACACGGTCAGCATTAGCAATGCTGCGCGTGCGGCGCTGGCTGAGGCGACTGAGACATCTGTTCAAACGGCGCAAGAGGCCGGCCATGGCGATCGCCAGGCGCAGCGGCTTCTGGCAAAGGAGCAAGCGGCGAAAGCAGCCTAAACGGTACGACCGTACCTGAAGTGACGCTGAGTCACCTGCGGAAACCGCCGCGCTCCTCTGGCAGTTTCCGCAGCATCCCGCTCTCAGTATTTCTAATAATTCGGCCCATTGCGATTGGATGGTGCAAGTCGTCTGCCGCTCGATGCGCTGGCGTGAGCGGTCTGAGTCTTCGGGCGGACAACGTCGCCCTGGCGTTCGGCGCGCCTTGCGATATGCAAGCGCGCCAGCCTGGTAGCCGGCAGTGGCATTCGAGCGTGTTGCATCACAACGTGATATGTATCCGCCTCGGACGCGTCACATCTTCGGTTACCAGGCAAGGAAAATCATGGGCGAGCACAAGGGCGATTTCGCAACGGATGTCCGGCTCCTTCGCATCAGCATCATCGCTGCCTTCGAGCTGACCGGCGACGCGAATGCCTTGCTTCCCCTCTTGGCGGCCGCCGCCGTCGTCTATGGCTTTACCGTCCTGCTCATGCGCCGCTCGATCCTGATCGAGAAGATTGCGCGCCGCGGCTATCACATCTATCGCGAGTACAGCAGCGACCCGCTCGAAAGACACTACGTGGACGAGGTCATGACCCGCGCGGCGAGGACGATCGATGCAAAGACAACCGTTGCCGAGGTGCTTCGCGATTACTTCGGATCGACGCAGAAGTTTCGTGCGTACCCCGTCGTCGAAGACAAAAGTACGTACCGCCTGCTCGGCATCGTATCTCGGCACGATCTGGTAAAGCCGTCGTTGTCGGTGTTCGCTGATGAGCGCGAGCTCGAGCAGTTCCGCCAAGTGTGGATTCCTCGGAGCACGCTTTTCGCACCGAGCAACAAGCAGCAAGACACACCGGACGAGCACGCCGACGCAGGTCATTGAGTAAGACCCGCACAACGGAGAGACAGATGCCTCATGACGGAAAAAAGCAATTGAGCCTGAGCTTGAAGGCAAATCGATTCTTTTTTTATGCCTGGGCGTGCTCCGCGTCGGGTGCGCAGAGCGGACTGTCGATACCCGCGGCCTGATGGTCGCGCCGCGTAATCTCGGGCGGCAAAGCGCGCCGTTTGCGGGCAGTCGTGGCGTGATATCCGGCGGGCGCAAAAAGCCGCAGGATCTCGGGAGGCGAGTCGAGCACGGCGAGATCGTGGGCATCTTCTCCGCGTAGCGGGCCAAATGCGTCCTCCATGACGCGGGCGCGGCAAAGCAGCGCTTCGACCGTTTCCGTGGATGGTGGTGCTTCGTGCGGCAGCATCGGCGACGGCTTGTCCTCCGCGGCGAGTTGAGCTGGCTCCCTGCGCGCCGCCGAAGGCTCGAACCCGCTCATAGCCCGGCAGTACTGCTCGTGCAATGTTTCGATGAGGTCGTCGGCGTCTGACGCCATATCGTTCGCAAGCGGCACACGCGCGTGACGTTCGGCGCCTAACCTCGTGCCTATCAGGCCAAAGAGCAGCTCGTCGTCCTCCGGCTTTTGCCATGCATCGTATTTCCCGTCCGCAAGCAATGCGTCGATCGTATTGCGAGCGCGGTAGCGCTCGTTCGGCGATGGATCGGCGTTCAAAGGCGTCGTTGGCTCGACGCGCATTGACGCTGCGCTTTTGCGTTTGAATAGATCGGCGATTCGCATGCGATGTGCTTGAGGAATTGATTTAAAAGGATCGAATTTTAACCAATGTGAAGAGTGCGGGGAATTTTCGTTTCTTTGGAAATAGATAAAAACTTAATCCTTGTCTTATTGACTTGCGGGCTTGCGCTTTGCTACGAGCCTGTCGGCATCGGGGCGGTGAATTCTTAAAAAGTTATGCGAGCGGCATTTTTTATTTAGAAAAATCTGAAAGAGTATTTATTCAATTGACTTTCAATGCCGTTTTCGTCGCTAATTCGATTTCCGCTTAATCACGCATTTTGCCTATCGCGTCCGAAGCAACCGACAAGCACGACGCAAAACGGAGACCAATTTGGGTTCAATGAACGATCTATTCGACGCCGCGCGCACGCTGTCTGTCTCGGGCGCGGCGTTGCCCGCGCATGCCGGACAGCCTCTGCTGACACCCGTGCGCTTGAGCGGCGAGGAGGCACTCGGCGAACTCTTCGATTACACGCTGGAGCTCAAAACGCCCGATTCACTCGCGTTCTCACCCAGCGTCGCCGCGAATCTCGAGCTCGACAAGCTGATCGGCACCGAGGTCACCGTATCGATCCAGGTCGAGGGCAAAGGCCGGTGGACGCCGGGTCTTGCGGGCGAAGTGGGAGAAATGGGCGGCGCGAACATCGGCGCCGGGACTCGCGAGATTACGGGGCTTGTCGCGGAGGCGAGCCTCGTGCGCGAGGAAGGCCGCTCGGTCGTCTACGCGCTGACGCTGCGGTCCTGGCTGTGGCTCGCAACGAAGAATCGGGATTGCCGGCTGTTCCAGGACAGCTCGGTGGTGGAGATCACCGATACCGTGCTCGCCGCCTATCCGTTCCCGGTGGAATGGCGCCTCACGACGCCGCGCCCGAACGACGCCTGGCCCAAGCGCGACCTTCAGCGCCAGCATTGGGAAAGTGACTTCAAATTCCTGCGGCGCTTATGGGAGGAATGGGGGATCTACTTCTGGTTCGAGCACGGCGACGGCAAGCACCGCCTCGTGCTGTGCGACTCGATCGGCGCGCACGAGGCGCACGGGCCGGCCTACGAGACGATCCGCTATGCGGCCCCCGACGGCAAGCGCATCGACGAGGAGCACATCCACGCGCTCACGGTGACCAACACGCTGACGACAGGCGTGGTGACGACCGTCGACTACGACTACACACACCCGCGCGCCGATCTCACGACCAAGCGTGAGGACCCGCGCGACACCGGTTTTGCCATGCGCGAGCGCTACGCGTGGGGCGACTACGCGCAGCCGCTGGCGGGCGCGCAAGGGCTTGCGGGCACGCCCAACGAGCCGCTGACGGAAGCCGAGTATCTGGCGCTCGTGCAAGTGCAGGCGGAGCGCTGCCAGGGATTGCGCGCGCGTGGCCAGGGCAACTTGCGCGGCCTGACGTGCGGCCGGACCTTCAGCCTCACGCACTACCCGCAAGAAGCGGCCAATCGTGAGTACCTCGTCGTATCGAGCAAGCTCAAAGTCGAGGAGGTGGCCGAAGAGAGCGGCACCGGCCAGCGGTATCGCTGCGAGTGCGACTTCGAGATCCAGCCGTCGAGCGAGGTGTTTCGCTCGCTGCGTGGCATCACGAAGCCGCGTACGCATGGGCCGGAAACGGCGCGCGTGGTGGGGCCGGCGGGCGAAGAGATTTGGACCGACGCCTACGGCCGCGTGAAAGTGCAGTTCTTGTGGGACCGGCAAGGCCGCAACGACGAGCGCTCGAGTTGCTGGGTGCGCGTCGCGTCGTCGTGGCAGGGCGACAAGTTCGGCGCGATGCACGTGCCGCGCATCGGGCAGGAGGTCATCGTCAATCACCTGAATGGCGATCCGGATTTGCCGATCATCACGAATCTGGCGGTGAACGCGTTGCACATGCCTTCGTGGCCATTGCCGGGGAATCGGGCGTTGTCCGGGTTTCGCAGCCACGAGTTCGGCGGCAACCGCGCCAACCATCTGGTGCTGGACGACACGCACGGCAAGATCCAGGCGCAGTTGTCGAGCGATCACGCGCTGTCGCAGTTGAATCTCGGGAATATTACGCGGGTGCCTGGCAACGTCGGGCGGCAAGACGCGCGCGGAGAGGGGTTCGAGTTGCGCACCGATGCACATGGGGTGATGCGGGCTGCGCAGGGGATGTTGGTTACGACGGAGAGGCGAAGCGACGCTCAAGGGCACGCAAAGGACATGGGCGAGACGGTGGAGCGTCTTGCCTCGGCGCATCGGCTTCACGATTCGCTGGCGCAAGCGGCGTTGCAAAGCGAGGCGCAAGAGTCGGCGGAACAACAGTCAGCCGTTGCCAAACGGCTCGACGAGCAAAACCAGGCGATTCGCGGCGCCGGGTCAGCGGACTCGGGTGCGTTTCCGGAACTATCGGCGCCGCACTTGGTGCTGGCGGGTAAGGCGGGCGTGGAGATGACGACGCCCGCGAGCGTGCACATCGCGAGCGGCGAGGACACGGCGATCAGCAGCGAGGGGCATGTGTCGTTCGCGAGCGGCGGCGGCTGGTTTGCGACGATCCGCAACGCTTGGCGCGTGCTCGTGATCGAGGCGGGCATGAAGCTGGTCGCGGCGGCTGGCGACATAGTGATCGAAGCGCTCAAGCATTCGATTCATTTGCGCTCGCCGAAGGAAATCAATCTCGAAGCGGAGGTGATTCGAATAACGGCGACGAAGCAGCTCATTGTCGATGGGGGCGGCAGTTACGTGAAGCTCGAAGCGGGGCTCAACGAGCAGGGGACGACGGGGCGGTGGGTCGCGCATGCGGCGACGCATGGGTTGCCGGAGGAGCGGGATATGCCGGCGGAAATCGAGCCTAAAAGGATTTGTATCGAATGCATGCTTAAGGCAAGCGGCGGCGGCGCGGTAACGATGCCTCGCTAAAGTGGAACTTTAGCGTGTTTCAAGATTGGGTATTCGAATGTCGCTGCTTTCAGTGAGGGGAGGTTGATAACAATGGTTGTCGCTTTAAGAGTTGTAGCTAGATCAAGGAAATCAAAAGCGCTCTCTGCTACTGAGCGGTTTGCCTTTAACCGAACTCGTGTGAAGGGTATTCGCTTGGCAAGCGTGTGCGCGGCGTCGGTACTGATGCTGTCGTTGTCGGCGTGCGGTGGTATGCCGAGTAGCACGGTTGAGCCGTTGGTGGTGAAACGCCAGCCGGAGTTGAGTAGCGGCGGAGTCAAAGCATTGAATTACAGCACTGCCTACATTCATCGCTTTGGAATCTATGGCCCGGGGAATATTCGTGGCGGAGGGCCGAACGTGATGCCGGTTGAAGCTGACGGGGAGCCGTCGGGTGGCGGTGCGGAGAA
>DATGHJ010000010.1:0-4172 GCA_035308085.1 Trinickia sp.
CACCGCATCACGAGCCGGGCGGCGCGCCGTCCGCGGCATTCGATTGCGCCGGCGCGCCGCGCGGCGGCTTTACGTCGACGCGCTTCGTGCTCGTCGAGCCGAGCCATCCCGGCAACGTCGGCGCCGCGGCGCGCGCGCTCAAGACGATGGGCTTTTCGCGGCTGGTGCTCGTTGCGCCGCGCGTGGCGCACGTGCAGAGCGATCCAGAAGCGATCGCGATGTCAAGCGGCGCCGACGATGTGCTCGCGTCGGCCCACGTCGTGCCGACACTCGCCGATGCGCTGACTGGCGTGCATTGGTCGATCGCGCTCACCGCGCGCATGCGCGAGTACGGGCCGCCGCAACTCGCGCCGCGCGTGGCTGCGAAAGAGGCGTGCCGGCACGCCGCGAGCGGCGACATCGCGCTCGTGTTCGGCAACGAGCGCACAGGTCTTTCGAATGAAGACGTCGAGCGTTGCAGCGCGCTTGCGCATATTCCCGCCAATCCCGCCTATAGCTCGCTCAATCTCGCGCAGGCCGTTCAGGTCTTGTCTTACGAGCTGCGCATGGCGTATCTGGGCGAATCGAGCGGCGACGCTTCGGGCTCGTCCTTGGCCTTGGTCGACGCCGGCGGGCCGCGCGCGCCGAGCGACGAGATCGAGCGCATGTTCGTCCATTTGGAGAATGCGCTGATCGCGCTGGAGTTTCTTGATCCCGCAAATCCGAAGAAGCTGATGTCGAGATTGCGGCGGCTTTTCGCGCGCTCGGGGCTCGAGCGCGAGGAAGTGAATATCGTGCGCGGCATTGCCAAGCACATCCTGCTCAAGACGCACGACCCGGAAAAATGACCTCGAGTGCGAGGGTTTGGGGCACCCGATCGGGCGCTTGGCGCGCGATCGGGTGCATCGCTCGTCGCGTCCTCGGACTTTGACCTCCGCCGAATACCCCCGCGCGCATTGTGGCGATAAAGGGCGCCCAGCACATCAGCCGGCTTCGCCCTACAATCGGCCCATTCGTCATAAGCAAATCCGCGGATCTGCTATACCGTGCTTTCGACGTCGCCTGCCACGACCCTGCGACCGTTTCACCCAACGATCACGATCATGTTCACGAGACTTCGCGAAGACATTGCCACGATCCGCGAGCGCGACCCCGCCGCTCGCAGCGCCTGGGAAGTGCTCACGTGCTATCCGGGGTTGCACGCGCTGGTGCTGCATCGCCTCTCGCACGCATGCTGGCTCGGCAAGCGCCGCTGGCTCGCACGCTTCGTTTCGCAGGTCGCGCGTTTCCTGACCGGCATCGAGATCCACCCCGGCGCGACGATCGGCCGGCGCGTGTTCATCGATCACGGGATGGGCGTCGTGATCGGCGAGACGGCGGAAATCGGCGACGACTGCACGATCTACCAGGGCGTGACGCTCGGCGGTACGTCGCTCACGCGCGGCGCCAAGCGTCATCCGACGCTCGAGCGCGGCGTGATCGTCGGCGCCGGCGCCAAGGTTCTGGGCGGCTTCACGATCGGCGCCGACGCGAAAATCGGTTCGAACGCGGTCGTCGTGAAGCCGGTGCCGGCGGGCGGCACGGCGGTGGGCAATCCGGCGCGCGTCGTGATGCCAGCCGAAACCAAGCGCGCACCGCAGAGCGCCGCGTTCTGCGCATATGGCATTACGCCGAACGCGGACGATCCGGTGTCGCTGGCTTTGCACGGGCTAATCGATCACGCCGCGAAGGAGACGCAGCGGGTCGACGAAATCGTCGCCGCGCTCGAGCGGCTCGGCGCGCGTCTCGAGGCGTTGCAGGGCGCCGACGCGGCGCTGGTTGATTTGCGGCGCTTGTCGGCGGCGATCGAAGGGAAAACAGTCGAGCAGTGACTTGACTCAGTCGAGCGGAAACGCTCGAATGCCTTCGGCGTCGATTCGAAGGTAGCCGCCGCGCCGCTTGCCGTGGTCGAGATCCCAGTCGGGCAAGACCCAGCGCGTGCCGCCGTGTTCCTGATGGCGTGCGGGCCGATGCGTGTGCCCGTGAATCATGGTCGTCGTCCGGCTTGCCTTGAAGAGCGTTTCCACCCCTTCGCTCGTGACATCGTAGAGTGGCGAAACCGGCCTCGTGCGGCCCTCCTCGCTCGCGCTGCGCATCCGTTCGGCGAGCGCGCGGCGCCATTTGAACGGCCACGCGAGAAAGAGCAGTTGCGCGGCGCGGCTGCGTGCGAAGCGGCGAAAAGTCTGATATTTCCGGTCCGAAGTGCAAAGCGCGTCGCCGTGTGCGAGCACGATGCGCGAGCCGAACGCGGTCATCACGAACGGATCGGGCAGCCAGATCGCACCGGCTGCTTTCATAAAGCGCTTGCCGAGCAGAAAATCGCGATTGCCGTGCATGATGTAGAGCGCGACGCCGCGCTCGGACAACGTGTGCATCAGCGCCGCCATGCGGGCCGCGAAAGGATCGGCGGCGAGCATGTCGTCGCCGATCCAGTATTCGAACAGATCGCCGAGAATGAAGACGGAATCGGCGTTGTCGGCCGTCACGCGGACGAAGTGCTCGAACGCGGCGACCGTGCGCGGGAGCGCCTCGCTTAAGTGCAGATCGGAGATAAAGAGGAGCGGGCGCGGCGCGTGCGGGCGGGCGTGACTGACTTCGCCCGGCACGCCCGCCGCGACGCTGTGTGGCGTATCCTGCCGCCCAGCAACGCTTTTCTCCCGTAAGAGAGTCGTGCTCAATCTCAGTCGACGATAACGGCCTTTTCGATCACGACGTCGTCAACGGGCACGTCCTGATGGAAGCCCTTCGAGCCCGTTTTCACCTTCTTGATCTTGTCGACGACGTCGAGCCCTTCGACAACCTTGCCGAACACCGCGTAGCCCCAGCCTTGCGGCGTCGGCGACGAGTGGTTCAGGAAGTCGTTGTCGTTCACATTGATGAAGAATTGTGCCGTAGCCGAATGCGGGTCGTTGGTGCGCGCCATCGCAATCGAGCCCTTCACGTTCTTCAGGCCATTGTTTGCTTCGTTGTCGATCGGCGTGTCGGTCGCCTTCTGCTTCATGCCCGGCTCGAAGCCGCCGCCTTGAATCATGAAACCGTCGATCACGCGGTGAAACACCGTGTTGTCGTAGTGGCCGTTCTTCACGTAGTTCAGAAAGTTTTCGACCGATTTCGGCGCCTTTTCGGCGTCCAGCTCGAGCTTGATGATGCCGTGGTTCGTATGGAGTTCGACCATGATGCGATCCTTGAGTAGAGGGAGGAAGCGGGCGGGGCCGCGCGAACTACGCCATATTTCACTAAGTTAGCGCGTTCCCGTCGATTGCGCGAATTGTCGTCTACGCGTGATTTATTTCGAAACGACGCTGGCCGATTCGATCACGATCGGGGTTTGCGGAACGTCCGCCATCGGGCCGCGCGTCGTGGTCGGCGTGCCTTCGATCTTCTTGACCACGTCCATGCCGGAGATCACCTTGCCGAACACCGCGTAGCCGTTGCCGTCCGGGTTCGGATAGTCGAGGCCGGCGTTGTCGACGGTGTTGATGAAGAACTGCGCAGTGGCCGAGTTCGGGTCGCTCGTGCGCGCCATCGCGATCGTGCCGAGCGCGTTCTTCAGGCCATTCTTGCTTTCGAGCGGAATCGGCGCGCGCGTCGGCTTCTCGACGTAGCTCGCCGTGTAGCCGCCACCCTGAATCATGAAGCCCGGAATCACACGGTGGAAGATCGTGCCGCTGTATTGCCCGGATTTCACGTAGTCGAGGAAGTTGGCGACCGTCTTCGGCGCCTTCTCGGGATACAGCTCGACGCGGATGTCGCCGTCCGTCGTCTTGATGAGGACGGTGGGATGCGCGGCGGGCGCGGCCGTTTGCGCGAAGGCGGAGGCGTTCGCGATCAGAGCGGCGCTGCCGAGCGCCAACAACAAGCTTTTCATGAAATTCCTCGGAGTGGAGAAAGGGGAGCCGCGCGCGCCGCTTATTGCGACGGCGCGACGTACGGAGGCATGGCCAGCGACCCGTTCGAGCCGGCGCCGTACTGGAACGTCGGCGAGGTGGTGATGACCGGAAACGCCGGCATGGGGGCCGAAGCTGGCATGGCCGCTTGCGCTGTCTTCTTGCTCGATGCGGGCGGCGAGATTACTTTCTGGAGGTCGGCAAGGCGTTGCGCGGTCGCGCCGCTTGCATGGCCGAGCGATTGGGCGCGCTTGTATGACTCGGCGG
>DATGHJ010000011.1:0-8310 GCA_035308085.1 Trinickia sp.
GTTTTCGCCGGCGCGTTTCCGGGTCCGCAAAGTAAAACGCCAGCCGTCGAGCGCGTGGCGCGGGTTATTGCGTGCTCCTTTTGCGTGTCATTCGGACCCGAGATAGAAATAGCGGAACAGGAAGATCGCGGCGATGATCCACACGATCAGCTTGACTTCGCGCGCGCGGCCCGTAAACAGCTTGAGGCCCGCGTAGGTGATGAACCCGAACGCCACGCCGTTCGCAATCGAGTAGGTGAACGGCATCAACAGCGCGGTCAACGCGGCGGGCACGACCTCGGTCGCATTGTCCCACGGCAATTGCGCGAACTCGCGCAACATCAGACACGACACATAGAGCAGGGCGGGCGCGGTCGCGTAGGGCGGCACGACCCCCGCGAGCGGCGCGATGAACAGGCACGCGAGGAACAGGATCGCAACCGTGATCGCCGTCACGCCCGTGCGTCCGCCCGATTGCACGCCGGATGCGCTCTCGATATACGCCGTGGTCGACGACGTGCCGAGGATCGAACCCGCGACGATCGCGGTGCTGTCGGCAAGCAGCGCCTTGTTCAGCCGATGCATCTTGCCTTCGACGAGCAGCCCCGCGCGATTGGCGACGCCCATCAGCGTGCCGGTGGCGTCGAACAGCTCGACGAGGAAGAACACGAGCACGACATTGATGATGCCGGTCGATAGCGCCGCGCGAATGTCGAGATGAAAGAGCGTGGCATCGATCGACGGCGGCGCCGAAACGACGCCATGGAACGCATTGCCGCCAAAGAAGAATGACAGGATCGTCACGGCCAGGATGCCGATCAGGATCGCGCCGCGCACGCGCAGGACGTCGAGCGTGACGATGAGGAAGAAGCCGATGGTCGCGAGCACGACCGGCGGCTTGTGCAGGTCGCCGAGCGTGACGAACGTGGCCGGATTGGCGACCACGATGTCGGCCGACTTGAGCGAAATGATCGCGAGAAAGAGCCCGATGCCGCTCGTGATCGCGACCCGGATCGAATGCGGTATGCCGTTGACGATCATCTCGCGCACGCGGAACAGCGTGACGAGCAGGAACAGGCACCCGGAGATGAACACGGCGCCAAGCGCTGCCTGCCACGTGAACCCCATGCCCTTGACGACGGTATACGCGAAGTACGCGTTGAGCCCCATGCCCGGCGCGCAGGCGATCGGGTAGTTGGCGTAGAGGCCCATGATCAGCGAGGCGAGCGCCGCCACGAGGCAGGTCGCGACGAACACGGAGTCTTTCGGCATGCCGGCGTCACCGAGGATCGCCGGGTTGACGAAGATGATGTAGGCCATCGTCAAAAACGTGGTCACGCCGGCCAGCACTTCCGTGCGCAGGTTCGTGCCCGCTTCGTCGAACCCGAAGTAGCGCCTGGCCGACTCCATGAACGAATATCCTCGCGCTTCTGCCATGAGCTGTCCCTCCTGATTGCCCTACGGCGGGCCAATACGAAAAGCCGTGATGGTACTGCACAGCAAGGCTGGCGGCCCCAGTTTGGAAGCCTGGCGGCGAACGACGGGCCCACCGACGTTCCATAGTGTTACGCCAACGGTCGTTCCGCAAGCGCTTCCTCGGAGCGCTCAGGACGCCCGACAGCGCGGCTGCGATGCCGGGCGATAAAAACAAACCGTACGTACGGTTTACATCCGGCTCTGGCGATGCTACGCTGCGTCCTCGCATGAAACGAGAGTCGGGTAAGTCCGAACAGCAGTCAGCCTGGGATCTTCAACGGAGAGTCAAATGGTCAAACCAGATAACGCGCGGCACCTCGTGCTCGCAGCCGCCTGTGCGGCGCTAGTGGGCTGCTCGAGCGTGCGGCCGGTTCCCTACTCGGGGATCGATTCGGCGTCGTATCTCAAGCCGAATTCGCAAGGGGATTCGCAGCGCGTGCCGTACCGCTATACGACTCAGGCCGCCTGGCAAACCTATAAGAAGCTGATCATCGCCCCGGTGGCCATCTATCGCGGTTCGGACAATCAGTTCGGCGACATGCGCGAGGCCGACAAAACGGCGCTCGCGGACTACATGCAAGCCAAGTTCGCGGAGAAATTGGGGGACCACTTCGAGCTGACCAGCCGCGCCGGCTCGGACACGCTGCGCCTGAAATTGACGCTCACGGGCGCGGGCACCACCACATCTGTCATCGGTCCGTTTACGCACTTCGACATCGGAGGCAACGTCTTCAACGGCGTGCAGGCCATTCGCGGCAAGGAGGGTGCGTTTTCGGGCTACGTCATCTATTCCGTCGAGGTCTACGATGCCTCGACCAACCGTCTGCTCGATGCCTACGTGACCAAGCAGTATCCGAACGCGATGAACCTCGGCGCGAGCTTTGGGTCGCTGAGCGCGGCGAAGACCGGCATCGACAAGGGTGCCGACGCGCTCGTGGCGCAGCTCAAGTAAGCATTCGTCGTCGTGAGTCGGCGCCGTGTCGAGAAGACGATTGATGCCGTCGTTGGTCTGGCTCGTGCCGCTCGCCGCGGCGCTGATCTGTATTGCGCTCGTGGTGCGATACGTCAGCGATCGCGGGCCGGCCGTCACGATCAGCTTCTCGAGCGCCGAGGGGCTCGAGGCGGGCAAGACGAAGATCCGCTACAAGAACGTCGAAATCGGACGGGTGACGGGCGTGCGCCTTTCGCGCGATCGTGCACGCGTGCTCGTTAAGGCGCAGCTCACGCAGCTCACGCGCACGCTGCAATCGCTGAACCAGCTCGCGGACTACCTGGAGCGGCATCCCGAGTCGCTCTTGAGCGGCAAGTCCGGGGACGCGCAACCGTGACGCTCGCGCGACGCCCGCCATCGAGGCACCGACGCGAAGCGGCATTCGAATGCCTTGCCATGTGCGTCTGCCTGGCCTTGCTGACCCTCTGTATCGCGTTGCCGCTGAACTGAGCCGAAAAAAAGCCCGGTATCGCGAGAAACCGGGCCTCAAGGTTTGAGATTCTGTTGCCAATAACGTACTGCTCGACTGCCGTTGCTTACCTTTTACTACACTTGCCGACTACCACTTTGCTGACTACCACTGCGACTCCATCGTAGAGGCACGGCGCGCGCGGAGATGTCAGGGCGCATGGAAAATGCGTCGTGTTCGATCTGAATCGAGTGTCAGGAAAACCTGACGTGCCGCGCTGAAAGTCGTGCGCGGTCACGGTAGAACAGGCTCGTCGTTGCGAATCAGCACGCGAATCTCGGAACCGGCGTTCTGCGTGCTTTCGATGTGCAGCTCGGCGTCGGCCATGCGGGCGCGCTCGGTCATGCCGAGCAGTCCGTACGAGTAGCCTTGGCGCGCCGCGCGGACATCGAAGCCGCGCCCGTCGTCGCGCACGATCAGCTCGATATCGGTATCGAGGTTGTTCAGCGTGACATCCACGTGCGAGGCGCCCGCATGGCGCGCAACGTTCGTCAGCGCTTCCTGCACGATGCGGAAGATCGCCGTCGCGCGCATTTCCGACAGCACTGGTTCGGCGCCCAATATTTGAAAGTGGCATTCGATCGGACTGTGGCGGCTGAAGTCGTCGGCGAGCCATTCGAGCGCCGAAGCGAGGCCGTAGTTCAGCGCCGCCGGCCGCAGGTGGCTCGCGACGTTGCGCACGATCTGGATCGTGCGCTCGACGAGCTCGCCGATCTCGTCGGCTTTCTCCCGGCCGGGCGCGCCGGGCCCGAGCGTGAGCTGCATGAGCGACACGTCCATTTTCACGGCGGTCAGCAATTGGCCGAGTTCGTCGTGAATCGCCATCGCGATGTGCTTGCGCTCCTCTTCGCGAATCGCCTCCTGGTGCGCCGACAACTCGCGCAACTGCTCGCGCGAGGCCAGCAAATCACGCTCGGTCCGCTTGCGCTCGGACACCTCCTGTTCTAGCTGGTCGCGATGGCAGCGCAGGGTTTCGACCGCTTGCTTGCGCGCGGTCACATCCGAAAGCAGCCGCTCGGCCATCACGTTCACGCGCGCGGCGAGCCGGCCGAGTTCGTCGCCCGATTCGACGGTGCAGCGCGCATCGAGATCGCCGCCCGCAATGCGGTCGACCATTTCCTCGAGACGCGCGATCGGTTTGCGCACGACGTGCCGCACGAGCAAGAACGTCGCGCCGTACAGCACGACGAGCGCGAGCGCCAGCGTTTCGAGCACCGCGCGGCGCGCGTTGCCGATGTCGCGCAAGGCGACGGCGCGCGTCAGCACGATGCGGACTTCGCCGATCTTTTCGCGTGGCGCGTCGCCGGGCGGATCGTATTCGATCGGCCGCACGCGCACGACGCCATCCTTGGGCGCCACGTCCACACGCTTCTTGATCGACGCCACGACACCGTAGTTGGCCGCCGTCACCGTGAATTGCGCGACTTCGGGGTTCGGCGCGAGCGCGGCGAGCTGGCCGTCGATCGCGGTGCGGTCGACGTTCCATAGCGGCTGCGCGAGCGAGCGGCTCAACAGGTCGGCGATGCGCGTCGCGCGTTCTTCGAGCACGTTCATGCGCCGCTCGCGCTCGTGGTTCATCAAACGGTAGGTGGACGTGCCGGCGACGACCGTGATCAGCACGAGCAGCGACAGCATCAGCTTGGTGTGCAGGCCCGGCGGCCAAAGCATCGACTGGAAGGGCAAGCGCATCAGGACACCTTTGTGCGTGCGTTCAGCAGGCGCTGGAGATCGAAGTCGTAGTGCGACGCCTGCGTGTGCAGATATCGCGAGAACTGGGCGAAGTCGGGCCGCGTTCCGCGGATGAACACGGTTTCGTCGTATTGCGCCGCGTTGCCGCGATCGATCACGCTCAGGAAGTCGAGCGTCTGCCGCGTGCCGCCCGCCGCGGCGAAGTCGGCGCCGTGGTGGTAGTCGTAGAGCAGCACCATCGCGATGGCGCCGATGAAGTAGTCGCCCGCGATCATCGCCGTGAGCCCGCCGTCGCGCACACTCGCCACCGCTTCCTGCAACGCGCCCACGCCGCCCACGACAACCTGCGCGCCGCGCTCCATCACGGCCTGCAGCGCGCCGAGCGTCATCGAATCGTTGGCAGCCCACAGGATGTTTGCGCCGGGATAGCGCGCGAGCAGCACGCGGGCTTTCTCGAAGGCGTCGGCGTAGCTCCAGTCGCTGTTGACGAGCTGGACCGTGCGGCCTCGTTCCGAGTGCGCGAGCCACGCCTCAACGCCCTCGGCGCGTTCGAGCGACACCGGTGTGTTCGGATCGCCGGTAATGCCGATCACGCGCGCCTCGCCGGCGCCGTGCGCCATGCACAGGTACTGCATGAGCCGGTAGCCGCCGCGCTCGGCGTTCGCGGTCACCGTGCCGATCCAGTTCGCGATCCGTTCGCGTTCGTTGCCGATTTCGCTGCGCTGCGCGCTCGTCAGGTCGTTGTGGATCAGGAGGACGCGCGCGGGCGAGGCGGCGAGTATCGGCAGCATGCGTGACGCCGCCATTTTTTCGTTGACGATCACGACGTAGTCGGGGGGATCGCGGCGCTGCGCCACTTGCTGGGCCTGACGCAGCATGAGCAGGTGGTCGCGCTCCGCGTACAGCACTTCGAGCTGCATGCCGAACGTCAGCGCCGCCTCGTTCATGAACCGCGAAACCAACTGCCAATGCTGCCCCGTGCCGCGCTCGACCGCTTCGCCCGGATTCAAAAAGACGACTCGCGCCGGCCGCTCGATCGCCAGGGCAGGCCGCACGACAGCCGACAAGCCGGCGAATGCCAGGCGCAGCAAGGCGTCTCGACGATTCATCAGAGGCTTCGCGGCGGCTGGGGCGGCCGGGTCGGCCGCAGGGGCTTTGCGCCGGGTCTCGATTCGGACGCCTTGGCCTTGCCGGCGGTGCCGTCGACGGGGAAATCCATGGAGTCTCGTAAGCCAAAGCTGGGGGTGGGGAAACGGGCGAGGTCCGCCGGAAAGCGGCCTGGAAATGCCGGGCTTTCCCGTTCGCGGCAGGATAGCCGCGACGAAATTCGGTGACAACAGGCGGCGCGCCGCTCAGCCCGGCGCGGCACGCCGATGACGCTCAATTTCTTGAATTACTACCGTTAAATCAGGCTATTCCGACGATCGAAGCGTGCTCGGGTACCGGACAATCTGCAGTTGCACGATGCCGGCGGCGAGCGCCGGCAACGCCAAACCACTCGATCGAATTCACCCCAACTCCCGCTTTGTCGAGGTAGAAACATGTCAAGCAGCGTCACCATCACGGAAGAAATGATCGCCGAGATTGCCAATCGGATGGCCGATGAAGGGCAGAAAGTTTCTCCGCTGGCGATCTGGTCTGAAGTGCATACCGGTTCGGTGGTCGCTGTTGCCGCGGCGTTGCGCAAGTGGCGCGAAACGCGTGACTTGCGCGCAACCCAGGTGACCGAGCGCCCGGCGCTGCCCGAAGTCGTCACCGACACGATGCGCGACGCACTCGACCGGCTGTGGACGTCGGCGCAGGACGAGGCCGAGCGCGCGGTGTCGCGGCGCCTCAACGCGATGACGCAGCGCGTCGAGGATGCGAGCAACGAGCGCGACGACGCGCTCGCGGAACTGCAAAACACGGTCGAGGAGCTCGAGTCGGGGCGCAGGCAGCTCGTCGAGATGACCGATGCCTACCACGCGAAAACCGACGAAGCCGGCCGCTTGGCCGAGGACGTCGCCCTGGCGGTGCAGCGCACCGACGCGGCCGAACAGCGCGTGCAGGAGCTCGAGGTGCGCATTGCGGGGCTCGAGGCCGAGGTGGAACGCCTGACGGCCGAACTCGCCGCAGAGCTCGAGGCCCGTTCGCACCAGGCTGCCGAGCTCGCGAGCGCAGGCAGCCTCGCGACGGATGCCGGCGAGCTGGCGCAGGCCGGCTCCGAAGCTGCGAATTCGGAGCAGTTCGCCCGGCTCGAAAGCGAGCTGGAAGCCATCCGCGCCTTGCTCGAAGCCGAGCAGCAGGCGCACGCGATGCAGACGCAAGAGGCGGCCCGCGCGCGCGACGAACTGGATTCCGTCTCGCACGACCTGTACGAAGCGAAAGCGAAGCTCGCCACGCTGACCGAGAGGTGCGATGCCGACGCGTCCGAAATCGCGCGACTGACGGCGACGTTGTCGGCTGCCGAAGAGCGGGCCGAAGTGCTGCAACACCATGCGGCCGAACTCGCCGCGCGCACGAGCGCACCGAGCGTGCTGGCCGAAGCGCCGAGCGCGGCCGCGCCCGACGGCGGCGCGGGTGCGCAGGAGATCGAGGCGCTCAAGCTCCAGATCTCGCGCGATGCGGAGGCTCACGCCGCCGCGCTTGCCGAAGCCCGCGAAAACATGAAGAAGTGGTCGGATTACGCCAACGGGCTCAAGCAGCAATTGGTTCAGGCGAACGAGAAGATGATCGTCATCAATGCGCGCGGCGTGGGCGAAGCGTCGTTGAGCCGCAAACTCGCCGAGGAATTGAGCCGGCTTCAGCCGGAGCACGAACTGGCGCGCCGCGAGAATCAGCAGCAGCTGATCGTGGAATCGATCAGCGCCCAGCTCGAGCAGCAGGGCTACCAGTACGATCCGAAGACGGGCGTGGTGACCAGGCAGACGCAAACGGCCGAGTGACCTGAAACGCGGCACCTTCCCTGCCGCGGGCGAGCCGATCGGGCGTTCATAGCGGGCGCCCGATCGGCTTTTGTCATATATCGTCAGAAAAATATCAAGTTGGCGTGCACCGTGCCGTTAATGCACTCGTTGCCTTAGCGGCTCTAGGTCTTCTTCCCAGAATGTCAACGCGAACTTCCAAGCGAACGGCGAAACCGCGCCGGACCATCCGGCTCATCGACGGCGCGAGCCGTTTGCTGCCGATGCCTCGCGACGAGTCGCGGCGTCTCTTGATCAGCTATTACTGGCAGCTCGACGAGCTCAAATCCGGACGCGGAAACGCTGCGATGATCGGCACGATGGCGAGTGTGATCGTCGCCACTTGCCTGCTCGTGAACGCGGGGTGGGGCGAGGCGCAGGCCGAGGGCATGGCCGAAGTGCAGGCGCGCCTTGTCGAGTGCAACGCGCACGCGGCGCGCGCAGGCTGCTGGCGCGTTGACCCGCAGACTTACGAACTGCTTTGCGAAGTCCTCGACCTGCACGGCGAACAGCTTCAAGACGCGCCGCTGCATGAAGTCATCAAGGTCAGCCGGCATCTCGAGCGCATGCAGGACGCCGCAACGCCGGGCGCCGGGGATCGCATGCTGGCGGCCGCTTAGCGTTGCAGCCGCGCAAACGTCTCACGCCGGAACAAGAGCAAGAACCCTCACTTCATGATATTTGCGCGTGGGCCGCACTGTCATTCGGCCTGCTGCAGAAAGCGGTGCACGAACGCGATCGCCATACTCCCTTCGCCGACAGCG
>DATGHJ010000012.1:0-4007 GCA_035308085.1 Trinickia sp.
CCGGCGACGCGAGCGATATCGCCCTTTTGATGTACACCTCCGGTACGACCGGCACGCCCAAGGGGGTGCTGCTGAGCCAGCGCAACCTGCTCGCCAATGCGCGCAACGTCAGCGCCGAGCATCGGCTCGGCGCCGAGGACCGCGTGCTCGCGTCGCTGCCGCTCTACCACATCAACGGGCTCGTCGTGACGCTCGTCACGCCGCTCTTTCACGCGGGCTCAGTCGCGATGGCGCCGCGTTTCTCGGCGCGCACCTTCTGGCGCGACGTGGCGCACTGCGGCTGCACGTGGATCAACGTGGTGCCGACCATCGTCGCGTACCTGCTCAACGGCGACGGGCCGTGCGGCTTCGACCTCTCGGCGCTGAAGTTCTGCCGCAGCGCGTCGGCGGCGCTGCCGGGCGACCACCACCGCGCCTTCGAGGCGCGCTTCGGGATCGGCATCATCGAGACGATGGGCTTGACCGAAACCGCGGCGCCCGCGTTCAGCAATCCCTACGAGCCGGCTCGTCGGCGCGTCGGCAGTATCGGCCTGCCCTCGGGCGGCGAGGCGAAGGTGATCGACCTCGAAGGCCGCGAGTGCGCGCCCAACCAGAGCGGCGAAATCGTGCTGCGCGGCGAGCAGGTGATGCGCGGCTACTACAAGCGCCCGGAGGAGACCGCGAAGGCGTTCACCGCCGACGGCTGGCTGCGCACCGGGGACCTCGGCTATCGCGACGACGACGGCTACTTCTACATCAACGGCCGCGCGAAGGAGCTGATCATCAAGGGCGGCGAGAACATCGCGCCGCGCGAGATCGACGAGGCGCTGCTGCGTCACCCGGGCGTGCTCGACGCCGCCGCGGTCGGCGTGCCCGATCCCGCCTACGGGCAGGAGATCGTGGCCTTCGTCGTGCCGCGCGAGACGCACTGGCCCGGCGCGCCCGATCCGGACGAGCTGCGCGCGCACTGCCTGCGCGAACTGGGCCGCTATAAGACGCCGAAGGAAATCCGGTTCGTCAGCGAGCTGCCCCGCGGCCCATCGGGCAAGGTGCAGCGCCTGAAGCTGGTGGCCCCGCCGCCCGGATGACGCGCGCCGCCCGCGCTCACTCATATCGTGCGGCCGGCCGCCGCGGGTTGGCAGGTCCGGCAGTCATCACAAAAGAGACGTTAGGAGACGACAGCATGAGTCAGCATCTAAGGCGTGTGAAGACGCGCCACATCATCTTGGCGGTCATGTGTCTGATGTATTTCATCTCTTACATCGACCGCGTGAACATCGCCGTCGCGGGACCGCTGATCCGTCACGAGATGGGTCTGACGACGCTGCAGCTCGGCCTCGTGTTTTCGGCGTTCGCGTATCCGTATGCGGCGATGCAGATCATCGGCGGCTGGCTGTCGGACAAGTTCGGTCCGAAGCTCGTGCTGGCGGTGCTCTCGCTGATCTGGGGCGCGGCGACGCTCGCGACAGGCTTCGCCGGCAGCGTCATGATGCTCGTGATGCTGCGCTTCGCGCTCGGCATCGGCGAGGGCGGCGCGTTCCCCACGGCCACGCGCGCCTTTACCTACTGGATGCCGGTCGGCGAGCGCGGCTTTGCCCAGGGCATCACGCACAGTTTCGCGCGCCTCGGCGGCGCCGTGACGCCGCCGCTTGTGCTCGCGGTGGTGATCGCGGGCGGCTGGCGCGACGCGTTCATCCTGCTCGGCATCGCGAGCCTCGCGTGGACGGTGCTCTACCTCTTCGTGTTCACGAATTCGCCGGAGCAGAATCGTCGCATCACGCCCGAGGAAACCGCCGAAATCGGCTATCGCGCGGGCGACTGCGAGCGCGCGAAGCGCTCGTCGACGCCGTGGCGCAAGCTGATCCATCGCATGTGGCTCGTCACCTTCGTCGACTTCTGCTATGGCTGGCTGCTGTGGGTCTACCTGACTTGGCTGCCGTCCTACCTCAAGGAGTCGCGCGGCTTCGACCTCAAGCATCTCGCGCTCTTCACCGCGTTGCCGCTGCTCGCGGGCGTGGTCGGCGATACGCTCGGCGGCGTGGTGTCGGATCGGATCTTCAAGCTCACCGGGCGGCTGCGCCTCGCGCGCTGCTCGGTGCTGGTGGTCGGCATGGGCGGCTCGCTCGCGTTCCTGCTGCCGATGATCTCGGTGGCGAATCCGTTGACGGCGGTGTGGCTGCTGACCGGGTCGTTTTTCTTTCTCGAGATCACGAACCCGGTGCTGTGGACGTTGCCGCTCGATATCGCCGGCAAGTATGCGGGCACGGCGGGCGGCATGATGAACACGGGCTTCGGCGTCGCCGGGATGCTCTCGCCGGTCGTGTTCGGCTATCTGATCGAGCATACCGGCAGCTATAACGTGCCGTTCACCATCTCGGCGGGGCTGCTTGCGCTTGGCATCGTCGCAGCGCTGTTCATCGACACGAATCGCACCGTCGATGCCGATGAGGAACGCGAGCGGCGCGAGGGCGCCCAGGAGGAGGGCGGCGCGTTCGCGTTTCTCGACGCGGTGCCGGCCGTGCGGATCGAGCGGCATGTCCTGCGCCGGCCGCTGCGCTGGCGGCGTTGAGCGGACGGGACGACGCGGCCGCGGTATGGATTTTCGTGCTTCAGGTGCCGGCGCCGGCGTGCTCGTAAGGCGAGACGGCCAGCGACGTCCGGTCTTCGAGGATCATGTCGGCGGCCTTCTCGGCGATCATGATGACGGGCGCGTTGGTGTTGCCCGAGACGAGCTCCGGCATGATCGACGCGTCGGCCACGCGCAGCCGCCCGACGCCGTGCACGCGCAGGCGCTCGTCGACGACCGCGAGCGGATCGCGGCCCATCTTGCAGGTGCCGGCCGGGTGATAGATCGACTGGCTGAACTGGCGGGCCGCGTCGAGCAGCTCGGCATCGCTCCGATACTGCGCGCCGGGCACGAACTCGGAGACGATGTGCGGCGCGAGCGAGGGCGCGGCGGCGATGCGCCGCGCCACTTTGATCCCGCCGATCACGACCGGATGGTCGCGCTCGTCGGACAGATAGTTGGCGTGGATGGCCGGATACTGCAGTGGATCGGCCGAGCGGATCTCGACACTGCCGCGGCTGAACGGCCGCAGCTGGCACACCGAAGCGGTGAACGCGGAGAACGGGTGCGCACCCTTGCCGGGTTTGTCGGCGCTCAACGGTTGCATGTGGAACTGGATGTCGGGACGCTCGGCGCCGGGACTCGAGCGCGTGAAGATCGCGACTTGGCTCGCGGCCAGCGTGAGCGGGCCGGTGCGCCAGAGTGCGTATTGCACGCCGATCCAGACCCGGCGAAGCGGATGGTTCACTTCGTCGTTGAGTGTGCGCTCGCGCGTGCGGAACACGAGCCGCACCTGCAGATGGTCCTGCAGATTCCGGCCGACGCCGGGCAGATCGAGAAGCACAGGCACGCCGGCGCTTTGCAGCAGCTTCGCGGGGCCGATGCCGGAGTGCTGGAGGATCTGCGGCGAGCCGATCGCGCCGGACGCGAGGATGACCTCCACGCGCGCGCGCGCCGTCTTGCGCTCGCCGCCCTGCACGTACTCGACCCCGATCGCCTCGTTGCCTTCGAAGAGCACGCGGCAGGCCTGTGCGTGGGTTTCGACGCGGAGGTTGCCGCGCTCGCGGGCGGGCTTGAGAAAGCCCTTGGCGGTGCTCCAGCGAAAGCCCTTGTAAGCGGTCTGCTGGAAATAGCCGACGCCTTCCTGGCTGGCGCCGTTGTAGTCGGGGTTGAGCGGGATGCCGATCTCCTGCGCGGCCGCGATGAAATGATCGGCGATCGGGCGGCGCAAGCGGAGGTCGGAGACTTTCAGCGGCCCGCCTACGCCGTGATAGGCGTCGGCGCCGCGCTCCTGGTCTTCGGATTTCTTGAAGTAGGGCAGCACGTCGGCATAGCTCCAGCCGCGGTTGCCGAGCTCGGCCCAGCGGTCGTAGTCCTCGCGCTGCCCGCGCACGTAGAGCAGGCCGTTGAGCGAGCTCGAGCCGCCCAGCACCTTGCCGCGCGGCCAGTCGATCCGGCGGCC
>DATGHJ010000013.1:0-5971 GCA_035308085.1 Trinickia sp.
CTCGCGCGCTTCGTCGAGACGCGCGAGCAGCTCGAGCGCGTCGAGCAGATCGCCGCCCGGATAGCGCTGCCGATGAAACTGGCCGATGCGGATCGCGGGCAGCGCCGATGCGATCATCGCGCCCGCAAGCGTGATGAACCAGCACAGGTACATCCACAGCAGGAACATCGGCACGGTCGCGAAGGCGCCGTACACGGCCGTGTAAGTGGGAATCCGGCGAACGTAAAAGCCGAAGCCGCGCTTCGTCAATTCAAACGCGATCGCCGCGCATATGCCGCCGACCGCCGCATCGCGCCATTGCACGACGCAATTCGGCATGTAGACATAGAGCATCGTGAACGCGAGCGCCGTGAGCGGCAGCGCCGCGCCGGTCAGCGCCCAGTCGATCAATGCCGAGACGCGCAAGCCGGCAAAGAACGGCGAGCGCGTGAACAAGTACGACGAGATCGAAAGACTCACGCCGATCAGCAGCGGCCCGAGCGTGACGATCGACCAATAGACGAGTACGCGCTGCGCAAACGGCCGCGCCTTGGTCACACGCCAGATCACGTTGAATGCGGACTCGACCGTCATCATCGTCATCACCGCCGTGACGAAGAGCACGATCATCCCCATCGTCGTGAGGCCCTTGGCCTTCGTCGCGAACTGGTTCAGATACCTGAAGATCTGACTGTTGATCTGGTCAGGCATCAGGTGGTCGGCGAGGAACCCCTGCAGCGAAGCCTGGAACGACGAGAAAATCGGAAATGCGGTAAAGAGGGCGAACGCGACCGTCGCGAGCGGCACGAGCGCAAGCATCGTCGTGAATGTGAGGCTGCCGGCCACTTGCGGAATACGGTCTTCGCTGCTGCGCTTCGCGGCGAACTGCGCAAGACGTTTGATCGTGTCGAAATCCAGACTCAGCTTCGGCAAAAACCTTCTCCTATTTGGCGCCGGGCGCCAGGCAACGGGCACCTCAGCCTCCTATAATAGCCGCTCATTGATGAGTGCCCCTAGCGCTGTCGCTGCGCGCCAGTCCCCTAGGGAGACCTCCTGCCGGGTGGAAAACTCGAGGCGGCGCGGCGGTTTCTTGAGAGGTTTATGAAAGACGTTCTTGTACTTTATTACAGTCGCCATGGCGCCACGCGCGAGCTGGCGCTCGCGATCGCGCAAGGCATCGACAGCGTCCCCGGCATGCAGGCGCGCATCCGCACCGTGCCGCCCGTCTCGACCGTCTGCGAGGCCACGCAATCCGACATCCCCGCTGACGGCCCGCCTTACGTGGAACTCCGCGACCTCGAGGAATGCGCCGGTCTCGCGCTCGGCTCGCCGACCCGCTTCGGCAACATGGCCGCTTCGCTCAAATACTTTCTCGACGGCACGACGCCCCAGTGGCTGTCGGGCGCGCTCGCCGGCAAGCCGGCCTGCGTGTTCACGTCGACCGGCAGCCTCCATGGCGGGCAGGAAACGACGCTGCTGTCGATGATGCTGCCCCTGCTCCATCACGGCATGCTGATCGTCGGCATCCCGTATACCGAGAGCGCGCTCACCACGACGCAAAGCGGTGGCACGCCGTACGGCGCCTCGCATCATGCGCGTGCCGGCTCCAGCGAAGGCGGCATCTCGGCTGACGAGAAGACGCTTGCGGCCGCGCTCGGCGTGCGCGTCGCGCGAGCCGCGGCCCAGCTCACCGAACGCGTCTGAACGCAGCGGAATCCTCGATGCAGCCCATCGCACCCGCGGTGCAAACCGTTCCCCAAGTGGTTCCGCGCCGCGGCTTCGCGCCAGGCGCGGCGCTTTCGCTCGTCGCTTTGATCGTGCTCGCGATCGTCTGGGAGGGCTGGCTCGCGCCGCTGCGCCCCGGCGGCTCGGCGCTCGTGCTGAAGGCCGTGCCGCTCCTCTTGCCGCTTTTCGGCGTGCTCAAGCGCCGCGTCTACACGTTTCAATGGGCGTCGATGCTGATCCTCCTCTATTTCACCGAGGGCGTCGTGCGCGGCATGACCGACGGCGGGCTCTCCGCGCGGCTCGGATGGATCGAGGCGGCGCTCGCCCTGACCTTCTTCATTTGCGCGCTGGGCTACGTCGCCCCTTTCAAGCGCGCGGCTCGCGCAGCCCGGCGCGGCGCGTAACCATTACAAACGAAATACCCATGACCGACTCCGCCAACAGATCCCAACAGGCTTTCGTCGCGGCGTGCCGCGACGCGATCGGCGCGGCCCATGTGCTGACCGATGCGCACGACACCGCCTCCTATCTGACCGATTGGCGCCGCCGCTACAACGGTGCCGCCTGCGCGGTCCTGCGGCCGGCCAGCGCCGACGAAGTCGCGTCGATCGTGCGCCTCGCCGTCGAGCATCGCGTCGCGCTCGTGCCGCAAGGCGGCAACACCGGGCTCGCAGGCGGCGCGACGCCGGACACCAGCGGCGCGCAAGCGGTCGTGAGCCTCGCGCGCCTGAATCGCGTGCGCGCGCTCGATCCGCACAACAACACGATCACCGTCGAGGCCGGCGTGATCCTCGCCGACGTCCAGGCACGCGCGCAGGAGGCCGGCCGGCTCTTTCCGCTGTCCCTGGCCGCCGAAGGCAGTTGCACGATCGGCGGCAATCTCGCGACGAACGCGGGCGGTACCGGCGTGCTGCGCTACGGAAACGCTCGCGAGCTGTGCCTCGGCCTCGAAGTCGTGACGCCGCAAGGCGAGGTCTGGGACGGACTGCGCGGCCTGCGCAAAGACAACACCGGCTACGATCTGCGCGATCTCTTCATCGGCGCGGAGGGCACGCTCGGCATCATCACGGCTGCCGTCATGAAGCTGCATCCGCAGCCGGCCGCGCGCGTGACGGCGCTCGCCGCGCTCGAATCGCCGCACGCCGCACTCGATTTCCTGTCGCTCACGCAGCGCTTCACGGGGCCGCTTTTGACCGGCTTCGAATTGATGTCGGATTTCTGCCTGCGGCTTGTCGGCAAGCATTTCCCGCAGCTGCGCTATCCGTTCGACGCCCCGCATGGCCAGATCGTCCTGCTCGAGCTGTCCGACAGCGAGAGCGAAGAACACGCGCGCGCGATCTTCGAGCGGCTAATGGAAACCGCGCTGGAAGAAGGGCTCGTCGCCGATGCGGTCGTCGCCGAAAATCTCGCGCAATCGCGCGCGTTCTGGAACCTGCGCGAACACATTCCGCTCGCGCAAGCCGAGGAAGGCTTGAACATCAAGCACGACATCGCAGTGCCGATCTCGCGCATCGGCGCGTTCATCGATGAAACCGACGCCGCGATCGCGCAGGCGATTCCGGGCGTGCGCATGGTCACGTTCGGCCATCTCGGGGACGGCAATCTGCACTACAACGTGCAGGCGCCGGAAAGCGGCGACGCAAGGGCCTTCCTCGCGCAGCAGCAAGCGCCGATCAACCGGATCGTCTACGACAGCGTGCACAAGCACGGCGGCAGCATCAGCGCGGAGCACGGCCTCGGACAATTGAAGATCGACGAAGCCGCGCACTACAAATCGGCCGTCGAAGTGCGGCTCATGCAGGCGGTGAAGGCGGCGCTCGATCCGCTCGGCCTGATGAACCCCGGCAAGGTGCTACGCTAAAGCGTCGGCGGCGAACCGCCCTCAATCGAAACCGACCGGCAGGAGATGCGCCCGTGAAAATCCGCGTGTTGTCCGATCTGCATCTCGAATGCGACGAGCCCCAGGTGATTGCGCACGCGAGCGCGGATCTCGTCGTGTTGGCCGGGGACATCCACAACCACGCGGAAGGTCTACGCTGGGCTGCCGAGACGTTCGATGCGCAGGTGCCGGTCGTCTACGTGCCCGGCAATCACGAGTACTACGACGGCGAGTTCGGCGCGCTAGAGGCGGCGATGCGCGACGCGGCCCAATGCGTCGACAACGTGCACTACCTGAACAACGGCGCGCTGATCGACCCGGATGGCCGCTGGCGCGTGCTCGGCACGACGCTATGGACGGATTTCGCGCTGTTCGGCGCGACCGATGACGAGCGAGCGCAATCGATTGCCGCAGCAGAAAAAGTCATGCTCGATTTTCGCGGGCTGATCCAGGTGGCGTGGCCGGACACCGGCAACGATGCGACCACCATGAACGCCGGCGCCGCGCGCGATTTCACGCCGGCCGACACGCTCGCGCTGCACCGCCATGCGCGCGCATGGCTCGAGGCGGAACTGGCAAGACCATTTAGCGGAAAAACGATCGTCGTCACGCACCATGCGCCGCATCGGCTGAGCCTCGCGGCGCGTTATATGAACGATTTGGCGTCAGCGGGATTCGTCAGCGACCTGCCGACGCTGGTACGCGAGCCGGTCGCGCTGTGGATTCACGGACACACGCACACGGCGTTCGACTACACGGTGAACGGCACACGCGTCGTTTGCAATCCGCGCGGCTATGTCGAGCGCAGGACCAGGCGTCTGGAGAATCCTGATTTCGCTTGGGACAAGGTCGTTGAGGTCTGAGCTTATCGCGTCACGCGCTTGGCCACGCGACGCACGGGAACCAGCATGAGCCGCGGCACGAATTTCAGGCGGCGCAGCAAGTCGCGCGACGCGGCGATTCCGATCAGACCGAACATGACGGCAACGCCGATCAGCACATGCGTATCCATGAGTTCCCTTCTTTCGATGTGTAGGCAGTCACGACACGGTAGCAAATCGTCTGTCGGCGAGACGTAAAGAAATGTTGCCGCACGGCAAATCTGTAACAGCAATTGATCAGCGGCCCGTTGCACTGTAGGCCGCCGGAGAATTCATCTCAGCGCCACTCAAGTCCGGGCAAACTGGCGCAGCGCCGCCTGATCGGCCGCGAGCGTCGCGGGCAGCTCTTCGCGCAGGAAATCGACCCAGGTGCGGATCTTCGCGTCGAGGTACTGGCGAGACGGATACAGCGCATAAACATTCATCGGCTGGGACGTGTACTCGGGCAAAATCCACACGAGCTCGCCGCTTTTGAGCCATTGAATCGCCGAGTAGGTCGGCAGGATGGAAATGCCCATGCCTTCGCGCACCGCCACCGCCATCGCCTCGGCGACGTTGACCTGGAACGTAGAGGGCGGCAGGGAAAAGGTCTCCTGCCCGCTGGGGCCGTCGAAGGTCCATTTGCCGGCCGTGAGCGTCGGCGCAACCATGTGGAGGCACACGTGATGTTCGAGATCTGCAGGAACCTTGGGCACCCCGCGCGCCTCGAGATAGGACGGCGCCGCGCACGCCACGCTGAACGCGCTGCCGAGACGGTGCGAGACGAGCCCCGAGTCCGGCAGCTCGTAACCGAGCACGAGCGAGACGTCGTAACCTTCGTCGAGCAGATCGGGGACGCGCTGCGCGAGCGTCAGGTCGATATCGACATCGGGATAGCGCTGGCGGTAGCGGCCGATGGCCGGCACCACGTAGTGCATGCCGAAGCTGCTCATCGCGTGCATCTTGAGCTTGCCGGACGGATGCGCGTGCGCGTCGCTCGCCTCGGCCTCCGCCTGGTCGACGTAGGCGAGAATCTGCTCGCAACGCTGCAGGTAGCGCTCGCCGGCTTCGGTGAGCGCAATGCGGCGCGTCGTACGGTTCAGGAGCCGCGTGCGCAGATGCGTTTCGAGATCGGATACCGCACGCGACGCGTAGGCGGTCGTCGTATTCAAGTGCTGCGCGGCGGCCGTGAAGCTCCCCGCTTCGACGACCCGGACGAATACGCGCATGTTTTGCAGCGTGTCCATACTCTCCCTTCTTGAGTTCTGGCCGATTGTTACACAAACTGAAATATCAATTATCTCAGTTTCCGTAAAGAACCATTACATCTTTACTTGTTATTCGATAATCTATCAAAAAATATAATTCCCAATCGCTTTATATACTCATTTAAGGAGAGAATCGTGCAGTCTCCGGTAGCGAAAGGAAGCACCGCGCTCGCCTTTCTTGCACTCTCAATAATAATCGCCGGATGCGCCAGTACCGGAGGCATCGCACCGCAAAGCAAGGCGGCCGACCCGTCCTCGTT
>DATGHJ010000014.1:0-3458 GCA_035308085.1 Trinickia sp.
CGAGGACCGCCGCGAGCAGCGCATGCCGCGCGAACGACGAGCCGAGTCCCAGATGGTCGATCACGCTGCCGAAGACCACAGCGTTGAGCGTCTGTCCTTCGACCGGCTGCGCATTCCACAGCATGTAGAGCAGGATAATGCCGCCCGCGGTGAACGCGAGCGAGCTCGCCATGTAGAACATCGTCCACTTGCCGTTCGGCACGCGCGGCTCGGCGAGCATGTTGACGTTGTTCGACACGGCTTCGAGACCGGTATAGGTCCCGCCGCCGAGCGAGAACGCGCGCATCAGGAGCGCTATCACCACGACCGGACCGAGCGCGTGCGACATGCTGTGCGCTTCGCTGAACGCCCCCGGCACGACGCCGCCCAGGTGATTGCCGTGCACCGCCACGCCATACACGATGAGCCCGAGATGCAGGACCACGAAGCCCATGAAAATCGGCAGCAGCACGAGGATCGATTCCTTCATCCCGCGGAAGTTGAGCCCCGTCATGAGCACGATGAGGATCAACTCAGTGGCGAGCTTGAACTCTTGGGCGCTGACCGGCAAAAGGCTGAAGAATGCATCGACGCCGCTCGCCAGCGATGTCGCCACCGTCAGCACGTAGTCGACTAGAAGCGCCGCGCCCGACACGAGCCCGGGGCGCGGCCCCAGCAGCGCGGTTGCGACGCGATAGCCGCCGCCTCCGGTGGGGAACAGCTCGATGACCTGGTTGTAGCCGAGCGCAATGATGAAGACGGTCGCGGCCGTGGCCGCCGCGAGAAAGAGCGCGAGCGGCGTGTGATGGCCGAGCGCGAGGAATGCCTCCTCGGGGCCGTAGCACGACGACGAGAGACCGTCGGCGCCGAGGCCGACCCAGGCGAGGATCGGCGTCACGGCGATCGCATGGCGGGTGCGCGGATCGAGCGGATCGAGTGGTTTGCCGACGATCAACTGCCACATCTTGGCGAAGGTGGCCATGGGGTCTCCCGGTTTTGCCTCGAAATGTAGGGCAGTTCGGTAAGGCATGCCAGTCGGCGATACCCGGTCCTTCCGAGGCTGACGATTTGAAAGCCGCGAGGCCGTGGCGAGCCGGCTTCCGATGCGGGATTTACAGCGCGGTTTAAGGCGGCAGTTGAATCGTTTGGGTACGATTTCGGGCGGCAAGGATTGCCGTAGCCGCGAGCGGTCACCACGCACGCATCGAGCCGCATCGTATGTGCGGCAGGCAGCGCATCGCCGCGACGAGCGCCAGCGCGTATCGATATCCAGAGTCACAATACGGACATAACGATGAGTTTGAGCCTGTCATGCGTTTCTTTTCCCGACTTGGGGCTGACGAGCAGGCGGGAGGGCGCGGCATGAGACGTCTGACCCGCACGCCCCGCATCGGACTCGTCTTGGGCGGCGGCGCCGCGCGAGGCTGGGCCCATATCGGCGCGATTCGCGCGCTGCTCGAAGCCGGCATTCGGCCGGACGTCGTGTGCGGCACGTCGATCGGCGCGCTCATCGGCGCCGTGTACGCGAACGGCGACCTCGACTGGCTCGAGCAATGGGTGTCGCGCCTCACTTGGCAGACTGTCGTGCGGCTTCTGGATCTGCAGATTTCGGGCGGTCTGCTGGGCGGCAAGAAGGTGATTCAGGTCTTCGCCAATCGATTCAACGGATGCGAGATCAGCGAACTGAAGGTGCCGTTTGCGGCGGTCGCGACCGAGCTCGATACGGGCCGCGAGATCTGGCTGCAGGACGGCAGCGTCGTGGACGCCGTGCGCGCGTCGATCGCGATCCCGGGGCTTTTCACGCCGGTCTGGCACGAGGGCGTGTGGCTCGTGGACGGCGGTTTGTCCAACCCGGTGCCGGTTTCCGCCGCGCGCGCGATGCGCGCCGATTTTGTGATCGCGATCGATCTGACCAACGACCTCTTGAACGGGCGCGATCTGGGCGGCTTGGTCGCCGAGCCGCCGGTGCTCGATCCCGGTGCGCCGCCGCCCGGCAGCCTGCGGCGCAACGGCAGGCCGTGGCCGAAGTGGCTGCAGCCCAATCCGGACTATGTCGAGGGCGAGGTGGGAACCTCGCCCGAGCCGAACGCGCGCGTGCCGTCATTACTGAGCTCGATGGCGCAGAGCATCGACATCATGCAGGTGCGCATCACGCGCAGCCGCCTCGCGGGCGAGCCGGCCGACATCCTGATTCAGCCGCGCCTGGGCGGCATGAGCATCTTCGATTTTCATCGCGCGGCGCCGGCGATCGCCGAGGGTCGAGCGGCCGTCGAGCGGATGATGCCGGCGATCCGCGCGCACTTGGGGTTGGACTGAACCCGCCTTCGTTCCCCGTTCTGGGGATGCGGTTATCATTGCGCGAGTTGTTGCAACCATCACCAAGACGAAGTCTGACGATCCCGCTATGAGCGATCCGCACAAGCCCGCCGAGCCCAAAGTCCCGCGGGCGCCGCCCGCCATCGAAAGTCCGTTCGTCGATCACCTCGGCGTGCGTCTCGTTTCGGCGGCGAACGGCGCGAGCGAGCTGGTGCTGCCGCTCGCCGACACGCACTTGAATGCCTGGGACGTCGCGCACGGCGGGATCACGATGACGCTCGCCGACGTCGCGCTCGCCACCGCGGCGCGCAGTCTCGCCGACGAGGGCGTCGGCGTCGTCACCGTGGAAATGAAAGTGAACTTCATGCAGCCGGGCCGCGGCGAGTTGCGCGCATTCGGCCGCGTGCTGCACCGTTCGACCACCATGGCTTATTGCGAAGGAGAGGTCCGCGACAGCGAAGGCCATTTCGTCGCGAAGGCGCTCGGCACGTTCAAGTACATGCGCCGGCTCGCCGTGGGCCGCGACGTCGTCGAGCAGCGCCGGCGCCGCGCGCCGCCCGTCAAGCCCGGTCCGAGCGACGGCTGACACCAAAGAGGATGAAGGAGGATGACTGACATGCCCCAAACCAATCGCCAGATTCTGCTCGTGTCGCGCCCGCAAGGCGCGGTCACGTCCGACAACTTCAAGCTCGTCGAAACACCCCTTGGGGCGCTAGGTCCCGGTCAGGTCCGCGTGCGTAATCACTTTCTGTCGCTCGACCCGTACATGCGCGGACGCATGAGCGAAGCGAAGTCGTATGCCGAGCCGCAGCCGCTCAACGAAGTGATGATCGGCGGCACGGTGGGCGAAGTAGTGGAGTCGAAGAATCCGAAGTTCGCGCTCGGCGATAAGGTTGTCGCGATGTTCGGCTGGCAGGAGTACGGCACTTCGAACGGTGCGGGCGTGCAGAAGGTCGACGATACGCATGTGCCGTTGTCGGCGTATCTCGGCCCGGTCGGCATGCCGGGCGTGACGGCCTGGTACGGCCTCAACGGCATCATCGGGCCGAAGGCGGGCGAGACCGTCGTCGTGTCCGCGGCGAGCGGCGCGGTGGGCAGCGTCGTCGGGCAACTGGCGAAGGCGGCGGGTTGCCGCGCGGTGGGCATCGCGGGCGGTGAGGAGA
>DATGHJ010000015.1:0-4459 GCA_035308085.1 Trinickia sp.
GGGCCTTGGCGCAACTCGAAGTCGCTTGACGGGCGGGTTGCATCTGATCCGGCTACGATCGGTTGTCAGCGCCGGCGGGCTGCCGCGATCGGCGTGTTCGCCGAAAGCGGCAGCGTCAAGGCTTTCGCAATTTCCCCGGCAGCTTCAGCCATTCGCCTGACTCTTACCTGCATCGGCGTTGCTCGCGGGCGGCTGGCCCATCGCTTGGAACAGCGCGGCCGTGTCGCTCAAACGCGCGCTCATATAGCGAATTTCATCGAGCCGCGCGTTCTGGTATTGCTGCTCGCCCGAGCGCGCCGTCGAAATCGGCACGGCGCCGAGCCGGTAGCGGGCGGCGGTTTCGTCGTAGGCTTGCCGCGCGGCGCGTGCCGCCGCGCTCGACGCATCGAGCGCCTGCGCATCGTGTTCGAGCGACGCGAGCGTATCCGCCACGTTTTCGAACGCCGACAGCACCGTCTGCTTGTACTGCAGCACCGCGGCGTCGTAGGCATCGACGGCCGCGCGTCGCTGCGCGAGCAGGGCGCCGCCGTGGAAGAGCGGCTGCGTGAGCGACCCGCCGATGCTCCAGATCGCCCCAGCGCCCGAGAGCGCGACCGGCCAGCTGAACCCGCCTTGCCCCATCGACGCCGTCAGCGACAGGCTCGGGAACATCTGCGCCGTCGCCACGCCGACCTCGGCCGCTGCGCCTTTGAGCGCGGCATCCGCAGCCCGGATATCGGGCCGCGTGCGCAGCAGGTCGGACGGCACGACGATTGGCACCTGGTCAGGCAGATGGAGACTCGCGAGGTCGAGATCGGGCGGTGCCGCATCCGGCGTCCGGCCCAGCAGGACGGCGAGCGCATGGCGCGTTGCGGCCAACTGCTGACGCAGTCCCGGCAGGGTCGCCGCGAGCGACGATGCGCTTTGCTGGACGTTCAGGGCGTCGGCATGCGCGAGCGAGCCGAGCTCGTAGCGCCGTTGCGCGTCCTGCGCCTGTTCGTCGGCCAGCGCGACGAGCCGTTCGGTCGTGCCGATCTGCGCTTTGAGCGCCGCGGCGTTGATCGCGGCCGTCACGATGTTGGCCGCGAGCGCGCGCCGCGCGGCATCGAGCTGATACGCCTGCTGGTTCACGCGCGCGCCGAGTGCCGCATTGGCCAGTCGCGCCGCGCCGAAGATATCGAACGTGTAATGCGTCTGGATCTGCCCGGCGAACACGTTGTAGAGAAACGTCTGCGGGCCGGCTTCGGGAATAGCGAGCGCGCGCTGGCGCGCGGCTTGTCCGCCGGCGTCGATCTGCGGCAGAAGCGAGCCGCCGATTTGCGCGCGCAACTGCTCGTGCGCGGAGGCCAGGAGCTTGTCGGTCGCGGCGAGCGTCGGGCTGTTGCGCAGGCCCTCGTCGACGAGCGCATCAAGTGCGTCCGACTGGTACAGGCGCCACCACTCGGGCACGGGCTGCGCGCCCGTTTCGAAATGCTGAGCGACGCCCTGAGCCGCCACCGTCTGCGCAGGCTGCGCTTCGGCGCCGTAGTGCGCAGGCGAGGGCATGGCGGGCGGTTCGCCGGAAGGGCCGAACGAGCAGGCCGCAAGGGCGAGCGCGGCCGCCGATGTTGCGGTGGTGACGGCCGTGCGCGCCGTGGATGTCTTGCGCACGATAGCCCGCAACGCCCGGGATCGTTCGCCGGAATCGCGTCGAATATTTTCCATGATCAATTCCCCGTGTGCGCGGTGGGCGACGTGGGCGGATCGCGTTCGTCGCGCCGCACCCGGAATGAAGCCGCGTACAGCGCCGGCAGATAGAACAGCGTCAGCACGGTCGCGCTCGTGATGCCGCCCATCAGAGCGGTGGCCATCGGCCCGAAGAAGTTCGAGCGCAACAGCGGAATCAGCGCGAGCACGGCGGCTGCGGCCGTCAGCGTGATCGGCCGGAAGCGCCGCACCGTCGCGCCGACGATCGCGTCGAAGCGCTTGTGGCCCGCCGCGATGTCCTGCTCGATCTGATCGACGAGAATCACCGAGTTGCGCATGATGATCCCGAACATCGCGATCACGCCGAGCATCGCGACGAAGCCGAACGGCTGGCCGAAGAGCAGCAGCGTGCCGACCACGCCGATGAGCCCGAGCGGCGCGGTCAACACGACCATCATCACGCGCGCGAAGCTCTGCAGCTGGATCATCAGGAGCACCAGCACGGCGATCACCATCAGCGGCATCTGCGCGTTGATCGACGTCTGGCCCTTGGCGCTTTCCTCGACCGAGCCGCCGATTTCGATGCGGTAGCCGAGCGGCAGCGCGGCGCGCACGGGCGCAAGCGCACGGTCGAGGCTTTTCGTCACGTCGATGCCTTGCGCTTTGCCCAGCACGTCTGACTGCACCGTGATCGTCGGTTGCCGATCGCGCTCCCAAATCACGCCGTATTCGAGGTCGTTGCGAAGGTGGCCAAGCGAGCCGAGCGGCACCGGGCCGTTCGGCGTCGGCATCGCAAGGTTCACGAGATGCGACGGATCGACGCGCTCATTCTTCGGCGCGCGCAAGTCGACGCTGATCAGCTTGTCGCGCTCGCGGTACTGCGTGACCGTGTAGCCCGAGAGCGTCATCGCAAGGAAGCTCGACACGTCTTCCGACGTCACGCCCACTTCGCGCGCCTTCTTCTGGTCGATTTCGAAGCGCACCGAGCGCTCGGCAGGCTCGTCCCAGTCGAACTGGACGCCCGTCGTGCGGTTGTCCGCGCGCATCGTCGCCGCGACTTTCTCGGCGATCGAGCGCACCGTGGCGATATCGTCGCCGCTGACGCGGAACTGCACGGGGTAGCCGACCGGCGGGCCGTTTTCGAGCCGCGACAAGCGCGTACGGATCGCCGGGAAGTTATCGCGCAGCGTCGTAGCGAGCCAGCGCGCGAGCTTTTCGCGATCCTCGACGGTCTTCGCCGTAATCACGAACTGCGCGAAGTTCGGCTGCGTGAGCTGCTGGTCGAGCGGCAAGTAGAAACGCGGTGCGCCGGTGCCGACGAAATCGACGAAGTGATCGATCTCGGGGCGGCCTTTGAGCGTCGTTTCGATCCGCTGGGCCTGGCGCAGCGTCGCATCGAACGAGGCGCCTTCGGGCAGCCGCACGTCGATCAGCAATTCAGGGCGGTCCGAACTCGGGAAGAACTGCTGCGGCACGAGCGAGAAGCCGGCGAGCGCGAGGATAAAGAGCCCGACGGTGATCGCGAGCACCACGAAGCGCCGCTCGATGCACCACGAGACCCAGCCGCGCAGACGCTTGTAGAAGCGTGTGTCGTAGATGTCGTGCTCGTGATCGTCGGGTTCGTGCGCGGCCTTCTTGCGCTCGGGCAGCAGGTGGTAGCCCAACAGCGGGATCAGCACGACGGCCGCGAACCACGAGGCGATCAGCGCGATCGCCGACACCTCGAAGATCGAGCGTGTGTACTCGCCCGTGCTCGATTTGGCGAGCGCGATCGGCAGGAAGCCCGACACCGTGACGAGCGTGCCGGTCAGCATCGGAAACGCGGTGCTCGTGTACGCGAACGCCGCGGCGCGCCGGCGTTTCCAGCCTTGTTCGAGCTTCACGGCCATCATCTCGACCGCGATGATCGCATCGTCGACCAACAGGCCGAGCGCGAGCACGAGCGTGCCGAGTGAGACCTTGTGCAGCCCGATGTCGAACAGGTACATGCAGAGCGCGGTGACGGCGAGCACGACCGGAATCGAAATGACAACGACCATCCCGGTACGCACGCCCAACGACACGAGGCTCACGACCAGCACGATCCCCACCGCCTCGGCGACCGCTTCGAGAAAGTCGTCGACCGAGTTCGAAACCGCGTGCGGCATGCTCGACACTTCGACGAGCTTGAGCCCCGCGGGCAGATGTGCGCGCAGTTCGGCGGCCTGCGCGTCGAGCGCACGGCCGAGCCGGATCACGTCGCCGCCCGGCTGCATCGTGAGGCCGATGCCGAGCACCGGTTTGCCTTCGAAGCGCATTTGCGTCGACAGCGGGTCGTCGTAGCCGCGCTTGATCGTCGCGATGTCGCCGAGACGGAACGAGCGGCCGTTGATCGTGATGAGCGTGTCGGCGAGCGCGTTGACGTCCTTGAACTGTCCGCTCGGGCGCACGAACACGCGGTCGTCATAGGTCGTGAGCGTGCCCGCGGGCGCCACTGCGTTCTGCGCGTTGATCGCTTGCGCGAGCTGTTGCGGCGAGATATTCAGGCGCGTCAGCTGCGTGTTCGAGACCTCGATGTAAATATGCTGGTTCGGGTCGCCGAAATAGTCGACCTTCGCGACGCCCGGCACGCGCAGGAACACCGTGCGCAGTTCGTCCGCGTAGTCGTGCAGTTGCGCGGGCGAAAAGCCGTCGCCCTCGAGCGCGTAGATGTTGGTGTAGACGTCGCCGAATTCATCGTTGAAGAACGGGCCCTGCACGCCGGGTGGCAGCGTCGCGGCGATATCGCCTACCTTCTTGCGGATCTGATACCACT
>DATGHJ010000016.1:0-2904 GCA_035308085.1 Trinickia sp.
ACCGAGAAGTACATGGAGATTCCCGATCTCGCGGTCGTCGTGCAGAACGCGGCGAAGGCGATCGGCATTCGCATCCAGTTGAAGGTCGAGAGCCAGGACCTGTACTACGGCTCGGGCACCTTCGGCAAATCCGACTGGCTCGATTCGCCGCTCGGCATCACGGACTACGGGCATCGCGGCGTGCCGAACGTGTTCCTCAACGCGCCGCTGACGAGCGGCGGCACCTGGAATGCGGCGCATTTCAAGAACCCGGACTACGACAAGCTCGTCGCGCAATTCGTCGGGGCGCTCGACGTCGCTTCGCAGAAGAAGCTGTCCGGGCAGATCCAGCACCTGCTGCTCGACGAAACGCCGGTCGTGATCCCCTACTTCTACGATCAGCTGATCGTCACGCGCGCGAACGTCTCGGGCGTGCGCTTCAACGCGATCTCGCAGATGTGGTTCGACCGCGCGACGGTGTCGGGCTGAATGAGCACGGTCACGCCATCGACGAACCTCGGCGCGCAACGCAACGGCGGCGCGCGTGCGCGGCGCGTGCTGCGCTTCGTCGCGCTGCGCGTGCTGCTGGCGCTCATCACGCTGTGGCTTCTGTCGATGATCGTCTTCGCCGGCGGCCAGTTGCTGCCCGGCGATGTCGGCCGCGCGATCCTCGGCCCGCTCGCCGATGCGCGCGCGGTCGCGGCGCTCGATCATCAGCTCGGCGTCGACCGGCCGCTTATCGTGCAGTACGTCGAATGGATCACGCACTTCGTGCAGGGCAACATGGGCATGTCGTACGCGTTTCGCGCGCCCGTCGCGCCGTTTATCGCGAGCGCGGTCGGCAACTCGGCGAAGCTCGGCGCGCTCGCGTTCATCGTCGTCGTGCCGCTCGGCATCGCGGGCGGCGTGTGGGCCGCGATGCACGCCGGACGCTGGCTCGACCGCGCGATCAGCATCACGGGGCTGTCGGCCACCGTGGTGCCCGAGTTCGTGTCGTCGATCGTGCTGATCCTCGTGTTCGGCATCTGGCTCGACTGGCTGCCGATCGAAGCCGACTACCCGGCCGGCGCGGGATTCTTCGAACAGCTCAAGCACTTGATCCTGCCGGTGCTGCCGCTCGTCTTCGTGTTCTTCGGCTATATCGCACGCATGGCGCGCGCGGGCACCGTCGAGGCGCTCGACGCCGACTATACGCGCACCGCGATCTTGAAGGGCCTGCCGCAGCGCGTCGTCATCGTGCGGCACGTGCTGCGCAATGCGCTCTTGCCGACCATCACCGTCGCCGCGACGCAGCTCGGCTACATGATCGGCGGGCTCGTCGTGGTCGAGACGCTGTTTCATTACCAGGGTATCGGCTCGCTTATCTACAACGCCGCGAAATCGAAGGATTTTCCGATGCTCGAAGCCGGCGTGCTGACGATCGGCGTCGTCTACACGGTCGCCAATCTCGCCGCCGATGCGCTCTATGTCGCGCTGAATCCGCGTCTTCGCGTGAGGGGCGCCGAATGAGCACCGCGCTCGATATCGCCACGCGGCCAAGGCATGCGTACCTCGAAACGCTGCGCGTGCTGCTGCGCTCGCCGGCTTTCGTCGTCGGCGTGCTGATTGTCGCGTTCTGGGTGCTGTGCGCGCTCTTCGGCCAGCTCGTCGTGCCGCTCGATCCGTACGCATCCGACCCGCTCAATTCGCTGACACCGCCCGACCACGTTCACTGGTTCGGCACCGATCAGCTCGGGCGCGACGTCTTCTCGCGCGTGATCGTCGGCGCGCGCGACATTCTCACGATCGCGCCGCTCGCCACGCTGCTCGGCACGTTCGCGGGCACCGCGCTTGGCCTCTTCGTCGGTTACTTCGGCGGCTGGGTCGATAACGTCGTCGGCCGCGCGATCGATGCCCTGCTCGCGCTGCCGCTCGTGATCGTCGCGCTGCTTGCGCTAGCGGCCGTCGGCGCTTCGAACGCGACTGTGATTCTCGTGATCGGCATCACGTTCACCCCGATCACCGCGCGCACCGTGCGCGCGGCCGTGCTCGCCGAGCGCCATCTCGACTACGTGGACGCAGCCCAATTGCGCGGCGAAAGCGCGCTCTACATCATGTTCGCGGAGATCCTGCCGAACGTGCTGCCGCCGATCGCCGTCGAAGCGAACGTGCGGCTCGGCTACGCGATCTTCGCCGTCGCGACGCTGTCGTTCCTCGGCTTCGGCATCCAGCCGCCTTCGGCCGACTGGGGGCTCGCGCTCTCCGAGTCGTACACGCTAATGGCGGGCGGCGCGTGGTGGACCGTCGTGTTCGACGCGCTCGCGATCGCCACGCTCGTGGTCGGCGTGAACCTGATCGCCGACAGCGTCCAGGGAGTGCTCGACCGATGAACGGTCCTCCACCAGCCAAATTTCCCGCGTTCGACGTTTCGAAAAGCGACAAGGCCGACGCGCTGACTGTCGTCGGCCTCACCGTCACGTACCGGATGCGCGGGCGCGACCGCGAAGTGCTGCAGGACGTGTCGTTTCGCGTGCGGCGCGGCGAGGCATATGGCCTCGTCGGCGAATCGGGCTGCGGCAAGTCGACGGTCGCGATGGCGACGCTGCGCTATCTGCCGCGCAACGGCAAGGTCAAGGCCGGACGCATTTCCATTGCCGGACAAGACATCGCCGCGCTCGATGCCGACGCGTTGCGCCGCCTGCGCGCGAACGCGATCTCGATGGTCTACCAGGACCCATCGCGCGCGCTCAATCCATCGATGACGATCGCGAGGCAAGTGGCCGAAGCGTTCGAAGCGGCCGGCGCGACGCGCGCCGAAGCGCTCGCCCGCACGCTCGAGATGCTGCGGCGCGTGCGCATCGCGGCACCCGAGCGCGTGATGGATAGCTATCCTCATCAACTGTCGGGCGGCATGCAGCAGCGCGTCGTGATCGCGATGGCGCTCGC
>DATGHJ010000017.1:0-5676 GCA_035308085.1 Trinickia sp.
AATGTCGATCATCTGCCGCACACGCACGACCTCGAACACAACGCGTACTCGTTGGGTCAGCCCGCGTGGGGCGCTCATCTCGCCGATGAACTCGAGCGCATCGTCACGCTGCACGACGCGTCGACGATCGCCGCCGTCATCGTCGAGCCGGTCGCGGGCTCGACCGGCGTGCTGATTCCGCCGCGAGGCTATCTGCAGAAGCTCAGAGAGATCTGCACGAAGCACGGCATTCTCTTGATCTTCGACGAAGTCATCACGGGCTTCGGCCGGCTCGGCAAGGCGACGGCCAGCGAGTACTTCGGCGTGACGCCGGACCTCATCACGATGGCCAAGGCGATCAACAACGCGGCGATTCCGATGGGCGCGGTCGCGGCGCACCGCAACGTGCACGACACGATCGTGGGGAGCGGCGCGCCGGGCGCGATCGAGCTGTTCCATGGCTACACGTATTCGGCGCATCCGGCGGCGACCGCGGCCGCTGTCGCGACGCTCGATCTCTATCGCAAGGAAGCGCTCTTCGAGCGCGCGGCAAGCCTCGCACCGGCGTTCGAAACGGCAGCGCATGCGCTGCGCGGCGCGCCGCACGTGAAGGACGTGCGCAACCTCGGCCTGGTGGCGGGCATTGAACTGGAATCGCGCGACGGCGCACCGGGTGCGCGTGCATACGAGGCGTTCGTCAAGTGCTTCGAAGCGGGTGTGCTCGTGCGCTATACCGGCGACATCCTGGCGTTCTCGCCGCCGCTGATCGTCGACGAAGAGCAGATCGCGCGCATCTTCGGGACGGTGAAGGACGTGCTGGCAAGCATGAAGTAATGAAGGAAAGCGGCACGCGGATATCCATGCCGCGTGCCGCTTGATCGCTTCTGCTACGCGCGGGCCGCCGGCAGCACCCGCGCGCGGAACTTCAAATCGCCACTTCCGGCGGCGCGCGCCTAAATCCGCGCGTCACCCACCCCAGATACACAAGCCCCGCGACGAACCAGATCGCCCCCAGCACGAGCGCATCCTTGTCGAGACTGCACAGCAGCCAGATATCGGTGATCGCGCCGATGAACGGAAACGCCAACCCGCCGATCACCCCAAAACCGCGCTGCTTGTCGTCGCTGATGAAGTACTGTCGCATCACGCACAGGTTCACAGCTGTGAATGCGAGGAACGCGCCGAAGTTGATGAACGACGTCGACGTCGCCACGTCGAGCTTCAATGCCAGCAAGCCCACGGCCCCGGCAATCGCGATGTTGATTGCAGGCGTCTGAAAGCGCGGATGAATAAAGCCGAAGATGCGCTTCGGCAGCACTTCATCCCGTCCCATCGCATAGAGCAAGCGCCCGACGCTCGCCTGCGCCGAGATGCCCGACGCGAACTGCGCGAGAATCAGCCCCGCGAGAAACACCGACACAAACATATCGCCGCCGACTTTCTTCGCGATTTCGAACGCGGCCGAATCCGGGTCCTTGAACACGGCGCCGGGATGCGCAAGCTGCAGCGTATAGGCCGCGATGACGAAGATCGCGCCGCCGACCAGCGCAATTAGCACGATCGCGCGTGGAATCGTTTTCTCGGGAGCAATGGTTTCCTCGGTCAGCGTCGAGACCGCGTCGAAGCCGAGATACGAGTATGCGGCGATCGCTGCGCCCGCCATCGTCGCCGAGAGCGGCACGTGCGGCTTGAAGAACGGCTCCGCCGAGATGAGCCCTCCTGGGCTAGCCGCGGCCTGCGCGTAGTGCCAGCACAGCGCGACGAAAAGCGCGACGATCACGAGTTGAACGATCATCAGCACGATATTGAAGCGGTTCGCGAGCTCGATGCCGAGGATGTTCAACCCGCTCGTCAACACGATGAACGCGACGATCCATAGCCACGCCGGCACGTGCGGAAACGCAGCGCCGAGATAGGCGGCGCCGATCAGCCAGATCACCATCGGCAGGAAAAAGTAGTCGAGCAGCGTCGCCCAGCCGATCATGAAGCCGAGGTGCGGATTGAACGTCTTGCGCGTGTACGTATAGGCGGAACCGGCCACGGGGAACATCCGCGCAAGCTTGCCGTAGCTGAGCGCCGTGAAGACGATTGCCACGAGCGCGATCAAATACGCGAGCGCGGCCGTATCGTGGCTTGCGCCGGCGAGCACGCCGTAGGTGCCGTAGACGATCAACGGCGCCATATAAGCAAGCCCGAACAGCAGGACCGACGGCAAGCCGAGCGTGCGTTTCAGCCGGGTCTCGTGCGCGGCCGCCGATTGCGGGGTCGATGATGCACTCATAGGGGTGTCTCCAGATTGTGTTGGGCAACGGCGTCAAGGAACGCGCGCGAACTCAGGCAACGCACTCGCGAGCGGCGTTGCGTCGAGTCGCGCGCAATGGATTGAAACGAGCGGGCATATCAGCGCTTTCGCGGGTCGCTCAGGGCGACTGAATCGTGAAAAAGCGGCCGCCTTGTGCGTCGCTCTCGGCCGTGAGCCTCAATTCGATGCGAGCGTCGTGCAGATAGCTGTAGTGCTCGCGGCTCGCGGCTAGCAGCGTGTCGTCGAGATTCGCGAGCAGCACCGTCTCTTTTGCGGGCGCTTCGCAAATCACGTCGCCGAACGGGCTCACGAGCGCCGATTCTCCGGGGAACGTCAGCCCTTCGTCGCCGCCGCCGATCCGGTTCACGAGCGCGGCAAACATCTGGTTCTCCATCGCGCGCGCGACGATCGCGCGGCGATGCACGGGGCCGAACGGGTCCATATTGCCGTTCGTGACGATCAAGAGATCGGCGCCGAGCGCGGCAACGGCGCGCGCGGTCTCAGGAAATTCAATGTCGTAGCAGATCAGAATGCCGACCGTCATACCCTTGAATTCGCAGACGGCAAAGCGGTCGCCGGCCTCGAACACGCCGACATCCGACGCCCACAGGTGCGTCTTGCGATAGCGCAGTGCGATGTCGCCACGCTCGTCGATCAGCACGGTCGTGTTGTAGAAGCGGTTCGCGTCGCGCTCGGCGAGACCCACGGCAACCGCCACGCCCGCATCGCGCGCCGCATTGCGCACGGCGGTAAGCGACGGGCCGTCGAGCGGCTCGGCGATGTCGCGCACATTCGTGCGTGCCGGAAAACCCGTGAGCGTCGCTTCGGGGAACACGATGAGATCCGTGCCGCCGCGCCGCTTGGCGATGACGTCCAGCACGCGCGTGAGGTTATGGGCCACAGCGCCGTCGACGAGCGGAATCTGCGCGAGTTCAAGTTGCATCGATGTTTCTCCGGTAAGGCTGAATCGGCGTTCTCGACGGCGAGGGGCCAGATCGTTGTGAGCACAGCCGAGAACGTGCGGGCTATTATCACCACGTTATTTTTGGCATGAAATTACCCACCTGGGTTACCCCGACCGGAGCTCGAATGGAACTCGATTGGCAAGATATGGCGTTCCATCACCATATCGCCACCTTGATCGACGCGCTCGACGGCGCTGAATTCTGGACGCGGGCCACGCGCGTGCTCGAGCGCTTCGTCGCCTTCGACAACTGGGTCGCGCTGCTGTTCTCGCGCGATCGCGCGCCGCTCGTCTGCGCGGAATCGCCGATGCCGGACGGCACCGTCGACCACTTGTTTCAAGCCTATCTGGCCGCGCTGTATCAGCTCGATCCGTTCTATATCGCCGCTTGCGAGCGGAACGTGTCGGGGCTCGTCACGCTGGCGTCGGTAGCGCCCGACAACTTCCGCATGACCGACTACTACCAGCGCTACTTCAAGAACAACATCGTCGGCGACGAAGTGCAATTCAACTACGCGATCGATGCACGTCACACGCTCGTGTTTTCCATCGGCGCGACACGCCGCTTCAGCGAGCGCGATCTGGCCTCGCTCGCGCTGTTCGCGCCGTGGGTGATCGCGCTGATGCGGCAGCGCTTGCCCTATGAAACGTTCGCCGGCGCGAGCGATGAAGCCATCCATGCGGCCGCCGCCGATGCCGGCGTCAAGCCGGAAGATGCGGGCTTTGCCGAACACTTCGCGCGGGTCGCGCAACAAAACGGGCGCACGCCGCTCACGGCGCGCGAAGGGGAAGTGGTGAGGCTCAGCCTGAGCGGCTTCTCGACGCGCGCGATTGCGGAGAAACTCGAAATCTCCTTCGAGACCGTGCGCGCGCACAAGAAGCATGTGTACGCAAAGCTTGGCGTGAGTTCGCAATCGGAGTTGTTTGCGCTTTTTTACGAGCCGGGACAAAAGGGAGCTGGAGCGTGAACGCGCCGCCAATCGTCTCGAACCGACCTGTCGATCTCATTACCCAAGCGGCGCGAATCAACGTCATCACCTTACGGCTTGCATTCATCTGCTCGATGAGATCGATCGAGGAGTCGGTATTCGCACGCATTGTTGAACGCATTAACCATGTGCGACATTAGCCTGGTTTGGAGACCGCCAAATAAACGATCGCTTCCGATAACCAAGAGGCAACAATGTCCCACCAGAAGTCGGCTGAAATTGCTGCGCGGTTCGACCGCCTGCCCCCGTCGCGCACCGTCTGGACGATGGTGATCCTGATCTCGCTCGGCGGGGTGTTCGAGTTCTACGATCTGTTCTTCACGGGCTACGTGGCCCCCGGCATGGTCGAATCGGGGCTCTTCAAGCCCGAGTCGCTCGGCATTTTCGAATCGCTCGCCGGGCTCTCAGTGGCCGGTTTCGGCACCTTCGTGTTCTCGACGTTCGCGGGGCTGTGGATCGGCGCGCTGATCTTCGGCTCGGTCGCCGACCGCTTCGGGCGGCGCTTCATCTTCACGGGGTCGCTGATCTGGTACATGATCTGCACGATCATCATGGCGTTCCAGACCACCGGCGAGTGGATCAACATCTGGCGCATCATCGCGGGCATCGGCATCGGCGTCGAGCTCGTCACGATCGATTCCTACATCTCCGAGCTGATTCCGAGCGCCGAGCGCGGCCGCGCGTACGCCGCGAACCAGTTCATCACGTTTTCCGTGGTGCCGGTGATCGCATTCCTCGCATGGGCAATGAAAGGCACGCATCCGTTCGGCCTCGACTATTGGCGCGTGGTGATCCTGATCGGCTCGGTCGGCGCGCTCGCCGTGTGGATCATCCGCCGCAAGGTGCCGGAAAGCCCGCGCTGGCTGGCGCGTCACGGCCGTGAAGATGAAGCCGAGCGCATCATCGCGGATATCGAAGCGCGCGTCTCGAAGGAAAAAGGCATCGCGCTGCCGCCGCCCGCGCAAATCGCTGCCGAGGAAAAGGCAGGCCGCGGTTCGTACGCCGAGATCTTCGGTCCGCTGTATTTGAAGCGCACGATCATTCTGTCGATCTTCAACATGGCGCAAGTGATCGGCTTCTACGGCTTTGCCGCATGGGTGCCGACGCTCTTGATCCATCGTGGTATCCATGTGACGGCGAGCCTCGGCTACGCGTTCGTCATCGCCATCGCAAACCCGTTCGGTCCGCTGCTCGGCATGTGGTTCGCCGACAAGCTCGAGCGCAAGACGCAAATCTGCACCGCGCTGTTCGTGATGGGCGTCGTGATCGCGCTCTTCTCGCAAGCGTCCGACCCGACGATCCTGATCATCCTTGGCGTGCTGTTCACGCTCGCGTCGAACATCATGTCGTACGCGTATCACGGCTATCAAGCCGAGCTGTATCCGACGCGCGTGCGCGCCCGCGCAGTGGGCTTCGTCTACTCGTGGAGCCGGATTGCAGCG
>DATGHJ010000018.1:0-5236 GCA_035308085.1 Trinickia sp.
CGCTCGTCAGCGACGCGACGAGGCCGTTCACCGTGATGTCGCCGCCGCCCGCCGCGCCGTTGACGGTCACGGCGAGCGTGTCGTTGGCTTGAATGTTGTCGAGCGTCGCGGAATTGCCCGCGGTCATCGAAACGTGGTTGCCCTGCAGCGTGCCGGTCATCGCGACGTCGTTGCCGGTCGTGACGGTCACGTCCTTCGCGATGCCGCTGTCGCCGCCGAGGTTCGCGTCGTGGCCCGCGCTGAGCGTCGCGTTGCCCTGGCCCGCGAGCGAGCCGCCGATCGTCAGGTCGTTGCCCGCCGTGAACGCGATGTCACCCGTCGCGCTTGTCGAGCCGGTGAGCGAGACATTCTGAGCGGCCTGCGCGCCGAGCGTCGCGCCGCTGTTGAGCGTGCCCGTCGACGTGACGTTGCCCGCCGCCGCCGCGATCGACATGTCGCCGACCGACTGCGCGGTTCCGCCCGAGGCGACCGTCACGTTGCGCTGCGCGGCGAGAGAAACCTGCGCGCCGCCCGCGAGCGTGCCGTTGACGAGCACGTCGCGCGCCGCCTGCACCGTCGTCGCGCCGACCACCGCCGCGTTGCCGTTGAACGTGACGTCGCCGCCGCCCGCTGCGCCGTTGGCGACGACCTCGAACGCGCCCCCCGCCTGCACTTGCGCGAATGCCGCGCTGTTGCCCGCGTTCACTTGCAAGCCGTCGGCAAGCAGCTTGCCGGTCAGCGAGACGTCGTTGCCCGTCGTGAGCGTGCCGCTTTGTCCGAACGCGATGGAGCCGCTGCCGGTGAGATCGCCTTGCGCATTCAGCGTGCCGTTGTTCTGCACGATCAGCACGCCGGCTACGTCGATGCTGCCGCCGTTGATCGTCGCGTTCGTGCCGACGAAGGTCGAGCCCGCGACGCTGAACGCGCCGGGCGTGTTCGCGGTCAGCGTCGTGCCGCTCGCGAGCGAACCGGTCACCGAGACGCCCTGTCCCGCCGTCATCGCGACGGCTTGTTTCGCGGTGGCTTGCGCGGCGACCGTGGTCGTTTGTCCCGAGCTCAGCGCGAGATTGCCGTCGCTGTTCACGTTCGCGCTCGTCGTGACATTGCCGTTCGTTGCCGTGAGCGCGAGATCGCCGGACGTCTGCGTCGCGGCATTGACGTTGGCGTTGCGTTGCGCGGTCCCTTGCAGCGTGCCGCTGCTGGTCTGTCCATTGACGTTGACGTCGCGCGCCGCCGTCAGCGTCGTCGCGTTCGTGACGATCGTCGTGCCGGTCAACGAGACATCACCGGTTCCGTCGTTGCCTTGCGCGGTCAGCGAGAGGTTGCCGCCGCTTTGCACGGCGCCGGTCGTCACGTTCGCGCCGGCGGTCATCGTCGTGTCGCCGGTCGATTGCGCGTTCGCGATGTTGATGTTGCCGCCCGCGTTGACGGACAGATTTCCGCCCGATTGCAGCGTGCCGCTCGACGTCACGTCGCCGTTCGCGTTGATCGTGTAGCTGCCGATGCCGATATGCGCGCCCGTCAGCGTCACGCTGCCAGCCGACTGCACGTTCGCCTGCTGCTGCGCGGCGCTGCCGGCCATCTGCACGTCGCCGTTCGCCGACAGCGACAAATCGCCCGCATTGGCGGCAAGCTGCGCATCGGTGCGCACGCCCATGCCGGCCGCGGTGCCGATCACTTGAATCTGCCCCGCCGTCATCGCGCCGTATGCGGTCGCGTCGACGGCATAGCCGTTGTTCGCGTTGCCGTTGCCGGCGTTAATCGCGGCGGCCGTGTTCGTCGCGCCGTTCGAGGACGTCGCGTAAGTCGTCGTGCCGTTGCTGTCCACCGCTTGCGGAGCCACGAACTGCCGCCCCGCGATCACGTTGATGCGGTTACCCGCGTACAGCGGCGCATTGACGCCGATCGTCTCGCCGATCAGGTCGATCGTGCCGACCGTGCCTTCGATGCCGGACCCCGGTCCGTTGACGCCGGCATTGCCTTCGATCTGGATGTGCCCGCCCGTCACGTTGTAGCCGAGCGCCTGCGCGTTCGCGAAACCGGTGGCCGTGCCGCCGACGCTCGTCAGGAACTGCGGCGTGCCCGTCGTCAGGGTGACGCCGATCGTGTTCGTAAAGCCCGCGCCCTGCGTCGCAACGCCGTTCGGGTTCGCGATGATGACCGTCGCGGGCGCGCCGAACACTTCGAGCGGGCCGTTGAGCAGCGTGGCGAACGCCGTGCCGGTGGACGTCACCTGATTGACGATGACGCTCGCCGTGCGTCCGTTCAAATTCGGATTCGCCGCGACGTTGCCGCCCGTGAGCGACGTGCCCGGCATCAAGCTGTTATTGAGGATCAGCCCGACCGGATCGACGTTGAAACTCTGATACTGATTGAGCGATATGCCCGCGCCGTTCGGCGCGGTGATGTTGACGACAGGCACGCCGCCGTTCGCGCCGGTCGATTGCGTGATCTTCGGCTGGAACGTGATCGGCGCGGTGGGGTCGACGATCGGCGCCGCCTCGGCAACTTGCATCGCGAAGCGGATGCGCAGCGCGGCGAGGTCTTGAATGACCTGCCAAGCGTCATCGTCGAGGCGATGGCTGCCCGCGGCGAGAACGCCCGCCGCCGCGCGTCCTTGTTCGACCGTCACGGTAATCGGCCCGACGAACAGCGTCGCGGCCACGACCGCGCTGATCGCGCGCTGCCACCACGTGTACACGCGAGGCGTCCCGCCTGCCGGCGACAGCAAGCGCGTCGACGCGCGCAATGCCTCGAACGCCCGCTGGCGCGCAAAGTCCCGCGCCGCCTGGGCGCGCACGAGCTGCCGCAAACTACCCCGCGTGGTCGTTTTCATATCGTTTTCGATCGTTCTTCGTTGTTATTCGCTGCGTTTCATGCGATCGCTCGCCGGCCGGCCAGCCGGCGGCACACGGCGCGCTCGGGCTTAAGTGCCCGTTGTTGCGCGCCGTGCGGTGTGGCTTCTCGAGGCTGCTATTGCTGCTGAGTTACTGCTGAATCTGCGCGTTCTTCACGAGATCCCCGACGACCTGCGCCGTCGCTTTCTCAAGCGCGATCTGTTCGAGCTGTTTGCGCAACTCGGCTTGCGCCTGATCGAGTTGCGGTACCTGCGTCGGGCGCTTCTCGTCGACGCGCAAGATCCAGTAGGCGTCGCCCACTTGCACCGGCGCGCTCGACACCGCGCCTTGCGGCAGTTTCACGAGCGCTTCGGCCAGCGGCTGCGGCCAGTTCTGCGTGTTGCCCGGCTGAATCGGCGTCTTGAACGAGATCCAGTTCAGCGCGCCGCCTTGCGCAGCGCCGGGGCCCTGGCTGTACTGCTTGGCGAGCTGCGCGAAATCGCCGCCCTTCTTCAATTGGTCGAGGACCTTGTTCGCGGTATCGGCGTCCTTCACCGCGATCACGCTCGGCTTGTATTCGTTCTCGCCGAGCGTCGCGACGATCGCGTCGTACTTCGCCTTCACGTCGGCGTCGGTGACGGGCGCGGGCTTCACTTGGTCGCGCAGATACGCCTGCGTCATCGCGATCGTCTTGGCCTGCTCGACTGCGGCGATCACTTGCGGACGCGTGTCGTAATGCGCCTTGGCCGCCGCCTGGCGGAACAGCTCTCGCGCGATCAATTGGTTCTTCAAGCCGGTGCGCAGCGCGGGCGTATCCGGCGCGTTCGTCGCGTGCACGGCCTGGTCGAGTTCGTCCTGGGTGATCAGCACGTTGTTCACGCGGGCGATGGCGTTGGCGGGCAACGGGGCCGATGCGCTTTGCGGCGCGGTGGCTTTGTCCGTTTTCGACGGCGGGTTCGCCGCGTAAGCGGCCGGCGACAGCGTCGCGGCAAGCGCGAGACACAGCGCGCTGGCGCGAACGCCTTGCTTGAGTAACGCACGCGCGGCGGCGAGCGTCGTCAACTGCGGATTCGATCGATTGTTCATGGGTTCTCCTTTCTTTTATTCGGACCAGTTGAGAGTGGCGAGCAGCACGGTGGCTTTCCTGCCGAGTGCGGCCGGCTGAATGAGGGCTTGCCCGAGCAGCACCTCGCTCGAAATCGTTTGTTTGCCGATGCGCCATTGCGCGCGGGCGCCGACGCCCGTGCCGAGCAACGTCGGCCAGCCGCCTTGCGCGACCAGATGCGCCTTGCCGCCGTCAAGAAACAGGTACGGCTCGATGCGCGCGTCGCGCCACGCGGGCGCGTTCTGCCAGGCCGCTTCGTTGCGCAGATAGATGCCGCTGTCGCCGCTGATCCCGCCCTCGGTGAAGCCGCGCACGGAGTCCATGCCGCCGAGGAAGATCTGCTCGTTGCCGAACATCGCGACCGGGCTGAATTGGCCGCGCAGCGTGCCGCGATACGTCCACGCGGTTTTGCCGAGTGTGCCGAGTGCGATTTGCAGCGTGCCGCTGGCGTCGGCCTTGGTGAATTGGCTGTGCGCGTCGGTGCTGTCGATGTCCGAAGCGTCATGGCTTGCGCCGAGCCACGGCAAGCCCTGCGAGATGCCGATGTCCCAGGTCGCCGCCGCGCCCTGATCGCGCGAGACGAATCGATACAAGCTGTTGACGCCCACACGCAGCACCGTCAAATCCTGCGGCGACAAGAAGAAGCCGTTCAGGTTGCGCTCGATGCGCATCTTGTTGAGCGTCACGTCGAGGCTGATGTTGCCGGTGCGCGAGCGCGTGAGCACGTCGTTCCACCCGAGCATCTGGCTGAACGTGCGGCCTTCGAGCAGCGCAGTGTCGCCGATCGCCTGCTGATACTCGGAGAGAGACGTCGTGTAGCTGAAGGTCTGATAGCCGTACGGCACCGCCGCCGAGAACACGAGCGCGTTGGTGTCCTCGGTGCCGACGTAGTTGAGCGAGAGCGACTCCTGCAGGCCGAGCAGGTTGTCGGCTTCGGCGTCGACGCGATAGCGCAGTGTGCCGGTCTGCGAGCTGCCGTAGTTGTCGATGCCGGCGTCGTAGTAGAAGCGGTCGCCATAGTGGTTCGTGATCGCCACGATCGAATCGCCGGGCGACTGCCCCGGCATGATCTGAATCTCGGCCTGGTTGCGCCGCAGCCGGTTGATCTGGTCGACGCCTTGCTCCAGATCCGGCAAGCGCAACACGTCGCCCTGGCTGTCGCCGAACGCCCACGCCGTGCCGGCGTCGGTCAGCAGGCCGCCGCCGTGCGTTTCGAGCAGTGTTGCGCTTGGATCGCGCGGACGCAGCGGCTTGCCGTTCAGCGTGAACGCCGCTACGCGGCCCGCCACGATATTGATCTTCAGCATGCCGGACG
>DATGHJ010000019.1:0-3361 GCA_035308085.1 Trinickia sp.
GTCCGCGATTTTAGCGCTTCGCGCGCGATCGCGCCGAAGGTGACGGCACGATGACAGGCTCGGCGACCATCGGTCCGCATGGTGCGGTTCCGGGGCCGCGCGCCCGAGCGGATGAGCTTCGACGCCAAAGCAAAACGGCGGGGTCAGCCGCCGTCTCGTGTTGCCGCGCTGATTTGCCGCCAGCGGACAACCGTCGCGCAGCCGGTCATGCTCAGCCCGACTGCGCTTCTCCAAGCGGCCACGCGCCGGAGAGCGCCTTCTCGAGCCAGAACGTGCCGATGATCGTCTTCACGTCGCTGATCTTGCCGGTGCGCACCCACTCCATCACTTGTGCGAGATCAACGGTGAACGTCTCGAGAAACTCGCCGTCGTCGAGCTTGCGCTCGCCCGCCGTCAGGCCACGCGCGAGAAAGATATCGATGAATTCAGTCGAATACGAGATGATCGGATGAATACGTGTCAGATACACGTACTCGCGCGCCGTATAGCCGGTCTCCTCGCGCAGCTCGCGCTTCGCACAAGCCAGCCCACCTTCGTTCGGATCGAGCTTGCCCGCTGGATACTCGGTCATCACCTTGCCGATCGGATAGCGATATTGGCTTTCCATCAGCACGCGGCCATCGTCGAAGAGCGGGATCACCATCACCGCGCCCGGATGCTGAACGTATTCGCGCGTCGCGTGCTTGCCGTCCGGCAAGCGAACAGTGTCGCGCTTGAGCGTCAGGAAGGAGCCTGCGTGGATCGTGTTGCTTTCGACGCACGTCTCGGTGAGCGCGGCATCGTGGTTAGGCAGTTCAGCCATGGTGCATCCTCACATCCTCAAGACGGCGCGCCACCACGACGCGCGATGGCGCGAAGCCATCAGCGGCGTTTGACGAGATATTGAAAAGTGAAGCCGGGAAACGCGAAAACGATGAACAGGCTGAACGTGATCGCGTAGAACTGCCAGCCCTGCTCGAAGCGGTTGCCGGCGCGCGCCTCGAGCATGAAGCCGAGGGCGCCGACCAGAAAATACAGGACGATCATTTCGCCGATGCGAATCCAAGCGCTCTTTCTCGTCGCCTTGAGCGGCACGACGGCAAAGAGCTTCTGATTCAGAAACGGCAAGTTGGCGCCCGCGAGCGCCAACAGCACGATAAACCAGCCTGCTGCTGACATTACAGCGCCACGGGCAGCGTATGCGTGATCGCGTTCAGGCAGATCGTCATGAGCGGGCCCGGAATGATGCCGAGCACCACCACCGCGACGCCGTTCAGCGCCAGCACGAAACGGTTGAACGCATCGCTTTCAATCGGCGTCGTGTCTTGCGGCGCATCGAAGTACATCAGCTTGACGATGCGCAGGTAGTAGAACGCGCCGAAGAGCGACGTCACCACCGCGAGCACGGCCAGCCACGTGAGGCCGGCGTTCATCGCCGATTGCAGCACGGCGAGCTTCGCGTAGAAGCCGACCGTCGGCGGAATGCCGGCGAGCGAGAACATCATCACCATCATCACGAACGCGAAGACCGGGCTGCGCTTGTTCAAGCCCTTGAAGTCGTCGAGCGAATCGGCTTCGAACTCGCGGCGCGCGAGCAGCATCACCACGCCGAACGAACCGAGCGTCGTGAGCAGATAGACGATGCTGTAGAACATCGCCGAGCCGTACGCGCCCGCCATGCCGCCGGCCTTGCCGTCAACCACGCCCGCGAGCAGGCCTAGCAGCACGAAGCCCATGTTCGAGATCGCCGAGTAAGCGAGCATCCGCTTGACGTTGCGCTGGACGATACCGGTGATGTTGCCGACGATCATCGACAGCGCCGCCAGAATCACGAGCATTTGCTGCCAGTCGACGGCGAGCGGCAGCAGACCCATCACGAGGAAGCGCAGGCCCCACGCGAACGCCGCGACCTTCGGGCCGCCGCCGACGAGCAGCGTCATCGCCGTAGGCGCGCCGTGGTAGACGTCCGGCACCCACATGTGGAACGGCACGGCACCCATCTTGAAGGCGACACCGGCAACGATGAAGATCACGCCGAACAGCAGCACGATGTCGTTGATACGGCCAGAAGCCACGGCCTTCAGCACTTCGTTCAGATCGAGCGAGCCGGTCGCCCCGTACAGCATCGAAATGCCGTACAGCAGGAAGCCCGAAGCCAGCGCGCCGAGCACGTAGTACTTCATCGCCGCTTCGCTCGACTGCGAGGCGCCGCGGCGCAGCGCGATCGCGGCGTACAGCGCCAGCGACATCAATTCGAGGCCCAGATACAGCGTCAGGAAGTTGTTGCCCGAGATCATCACGAGCTGGCCGAGCAGCGAAGACATCCCGAGCAGGATGAAGTCGCCGCGGAACAAATCGCGATCTTCAAGGTACTTGCGCGAGTAGATCAATGTCACCGCAAATCCGAGCGACACCACTGCCTTCATCGCGCTCGCGAACGAATCGACCACATACATCCGCGAGAAGAAGTACTGCGTTTGCGGGTCGAACGCGAGCGCGGCAAACCACACGCCCGCGATCAGCGTGGACACGACCGCGATCAGGTATGTCAAGCGACGGCCGGGTTGGCCCCTGAACGTATCGTTCAACTCGGCAACGACCATCGCTGCCACGAGCAACGCGTCCGGACCCAGAGCAGACATAGAAACGTTTTGCATGATCTTTAAATTCCTCTGCTCTGCATTACTGTGACAACGGCGGCAGTTTCGACTGCGCGACGTGGGCGAGGAGATTTTCCACGGAGACGTGCATCACATCGGTGAAGGGCTTCGGATACAGGCCCATGAAAAGCGTCAGCGCCGCCAGCACGCCCAGGATGAAGAATTCCCGGCGGTTGATGTCCGTGAGCTTCGCGACGTGGTCGTTCGTCACCTTGCCGAAATAGACCCGCTTGTACATCCACAGCGTGTACGCCGCGCCGAGAATCAGCGTGAAGGCGGCACCGAACGCGATCCAGAAGTTGTAGCCGACCGACGCCAGGATCACCATGAACTCGCCGACGAAACCCGAGGTGCCCGGCAAGCCGCAGTTCGCCATCGCGAACAGCATCACCAGTGCCGCAAACTTCGGCATCGTGTTGACGACGCCGCCGTAGTCGGCGATCTGGCGCGAGTGCATACGGTCGTACAGCACGCCGATACAAAGGAACATCGCGCCCGACACGAAGCCGTGCGAGATCATCTGCACGATCGCGCCTTCGACACCCATCTGGTTGAAGATGAAAAAACCGAGCGTGACGAAACCCATGTGCGCAATCGACGAATACGCGACCAGCTTCTTCATGTCGGCCTGCACCATCGCGACGAGGCCGATGTAGATCACCGCGATCAGCGACAGCGCGATGACGACCGGCGCCAGCGCATGGCTCGCGTCAGGCGTGATC
>DATGHJ010000020.1:0-6886 GCA_035308085.1 Trinickia sp.
ATACAGCGAGTCCGGCGTCGAGTACACCGACCACATGCCGAGCCGCTCGATCGCGTGGCCGAGCAACGCGAGCGCATCGAACGACGCCTCGGCATCGGTGCGAAACAATTCGCGACGCACTTCGAAACCAGCCGCCCCAGCCTCTTGCGCCGCAGCCAGCCACGCGAAATGACCGTCGCGCCGGATCACGTCCGCACCGAACGCACTCGCGACGATGACGACTTCCGCGTTGCCGAGTTGGCTCTGAATTTGAGCTGAATCGCTTTTTGGAACCGGTTCCATAAATGAGCTTTAAAAAAGCGCCGACGCGCTTGATGAGCGGATATTGCGCTGCCCTCGCGCTGCCGCGCCATAGTGGAAATCCCTAGCCCAGTTCAGGCGGTACCCGCGAGGCACAGCTCCAGAAACCGCTCGGCCACCCGCGACGGCGCATTTTCGTGCGGCACCAGGATCGAAAAGCGCCGAGTCAGCGGCGCCGGGCCGAGCGAGACGAGGCTGAGCGCGTTGTCCTCGTGCCGCATCGACATCGCCGACACGAAGCCGATGCCCATCCCCGCCCGCACCGCCTCTTTCACGCCTTCGACGCCCGCGACTTCGAGCGCCACACGCATCGGCAGACCATGCCGCGAGAACGCGCGCTCGACGAGCTGGCGCACGCCCGATCCCTCTTCGCGCAGCACGAGCGGATAGGCCGCAAGCTCATCGAAAGTCGCCGCTAGCGCCGGGCGGGCGGCGTTCGCCGAGGCACCCGTCTCGGTCGCTTCTGAGCGAGCCGCCTCCCGCTGCGCCAAGGGATGCTCGCGCGGCACGATCGCGACGATCTCGTCCTCGCGCCACGGATGAATTCCCGTGCCGGGCGGCAGATCGGCGCCGACCGGCCCTTCGATCATCGCGATATCGAGCGAACCGAGCGAGTGGACGATGTCGCCCGTATTGCCGCCGGCCGTCTGGATCACGATCTCGGGAAAGCGTCGCTGAAACTCGGCGATCAGGTAAGGCAGCAGATAGCTCGCGAGCGTGGTGCTCGCGCCGACGCGCAGCATGCCGCGCTCGAAGCCGCGCAACGCGTCGCGGTACGCATGGGCCTGGCGGTACGTATCGCGCAGCCGCTGCGCGTATTCGGCGAGCTGCGTGCCGCTTGGCGTGAGACGAATCCCTCGGCCGTCGCGCTGGTAAAGCGGCTCGCCGAATTCCTCCTGCAACTGGCGCAACTGTCCGGACACCGCCGGTTGCGACAGATGCAGCGCCACGGCCGCGCGGCTGATGTTCAGATGCTCGGCGACGGCGGCGAAAGTTATAAGCTGGTCTGGGGTCATTTCAATTAACCATCGGCTACGCCGATATTTTACGTCACCAATGACGATTTTTCATATCGAAATAACCAAACTAGGATTAGTCCATCGAAATCGACCAGACCCACAGCATGTCCACGCCACACCTCGCCGCTCCACTCGCCGCGCAAGAATCGTCGACGCGCGGCCAGCTCAACGGCATCTTGTTCGTCGCACTGTTCGCGGCGGCCGTGACCAGCGTCGCAGCGCTTCCCGCCATCGCCGGACTCGGCATGAGCCCGCTGATTGTCGGCATCGTCGCCGGCGCGATCTACGGCAACGCGTTGCGCGACGGCATGCCCGCAAGCTGGGCCGCCGGCGTCAACTTCTCGGCGCGCAAGCTGCTGCGCATCGCCGTCGCGTTCTTCGGGCTGCGGGTGAGCCTGCAGGAAATCGCGCAAGTCGGCCTCCCCGGCTTCGTCGAATCCGCGGTGATCGTCGTCGGCACGCTCGCGATCGGCACCTGGGCCGGCATGAAGCTCATGAAGCTCGACCGCGACACGGCCATCCTCACCGCCGCCGGCAGCGCGATCTGCGGCGCCGCCGCCGTGCTCGCGTTCGAATCGACGCTGCAATCGAAACCGCACAAGAGCGCCATGGCCGTGGGCAGCGTCGTGCTGTTCGGCACGCTGTCGATGTTCCTCTACCCGGTCCTGTATCGCGCGGGCTGGCTGCATCTCGACACGCTCGGCGTCGGCCTCTTTTTCGGCGGCACGATCCACGAGGTCGGGCAGGTGGTCGGTGCGGCCAGCAACGTGAGCGGCGAAGCCACCCACATCGCCACGATCGTCAAGATGACCCGCGTCATGCTGCTCGTGCCGGTGCTGCTCGCGCTCGGCGTGTGGATCAACCGGGCGAAGAACCCGGCCGCGCATGACGCGGCGCACCATGCCGCCAAGCCGCGCAAGCTCGCCGTACCCTGGTTCGCGATCGGATTTCTCGCATGTGTCGTCGTGAACTCGCTGCATGTGCTGCCGGCGGCCGCCACGCACACGGTCAACCTGATCGACACCTTCGCACTCACGATGGCGATGACGGCGCTCGGCATCGAAACGCGCGTGTCGCAGATTCGCGAAGCGGGCCCGCGCGCCTTGCTGACCGGCTTCATCCTGTACGTGTGGTTGATCGCCGGCGGACTAGGCATCACCTGGGCGGTGGAACGCTTGTTCGCTTAAGCGATCGACGATGCAGCGCAGGCTGCCGCCAAGCCTGAAGTGCCCCGCCTCGCGCGGGGCATGCGTGTTGGTGGGGAGCGGCGACCCGCGGGCGGGCGCCCGACGTCTCGAACGCTCATACTTGCCGTTGTTCGATGTGGACCCGCGGTGCGAGGCATCGCAGACTTCAGCGAGGACAAGAGATGGCTTACGAGCTCTATTACTGGGACGGTCTGCAGGGCCGCGGCGAATTCGTGCGGCTCGCGCTCGAAGAGGCGCAAGCGCCGTACGTCGACATCGCGCGCGACGACGACGGCACCGGCGACATGCTGTCGATCATGGACAGCAAGACCGATCCGTACCCGCCGTTCGCCCCGCCCTTTCTGAAAGACGGCGACCTGATCGTCCCGCACGTCGCGAACATCCTGCTCTACCTCGGCCCGAAGCTCGGCCTCGCGCCGCAGGACGAGACGCGCTTCGTCGCGCACGGCCTGCAGCTCACGATCGCGGACATGGTGACCGAAGCCCACGACACGCATCACCCGCTTTCGAACGGCAAGTATTACGAAGAGCAAAAGGAAGCCGCCAAGGTGCGCGCGACCGAATTCATCGATCACCGCATTCCGAAGTTCATGCGCTACTTCGAGCGCGTGCTCAAGCTGAATCCGCACGGCGACCGCCACTTGATGGGCAACGCGCTGACCTACGTGGATTTGTCGATGTTCCAATTGATCGACGGGCTGCGCTACGCGTTTCCGCGCGCGACGAAGCGTTTCGGCGAACACTACCCGCGCCTCGCCGCCCTGCACGACGCCGTGATGGCGCGTCCGAACATCGCCGCGTATCTCGCGTCCGACCGGAGACTGTCGCACAACGAGTCGTGCGTCTTCCGCCACTACCCGGAACTCGACAAAGCCGCCCGCTGACCGGGCGGATCCAGGCCCGCCGAGGCGCACCCAGGCGCACCCAGGCCCACCCAGCCGCCTCTGCCCGAACGGAGAAAACGCCGATGCCGCATTCGAACCCTAGCCCGGTGCTATCCTTGCGCTCGCCCCGGAAACAATAACGATCCCTCCCTCAAGCCGTGCTTTCATTCCTGCTCCGCCTGCGCACCCGCGCCAAAGAACTGTTCCGCCTTTCCGACGCGCACACGATGCTCGTCTGGTCCGTGATCGTCGGCGTGCTCGGCGCCTTGGCGACGATCGCGTTTCGCCAGGGCATCGACTTCTTTCAATGGCTTTTCACCGGCAGGATCGGCAGCTTCGTCGAGATGGCGCGCGAACTGCCGTGGACCGTGCGCATCTGGCTGCCGGCCGCGGGCGGCCTCTTGGCCGGCTGTGCGCTGTTGATCGCGCGCCGCGGCGCGGACAAGAAAGCGAACTCCGACTACATGGAAGCGATCGCGATCGGCGAAGGCGTGGTGCCGGTCTGGCAGAGCCTGTGGCGCAGCATCTCGTCGCTGTTCACGATCGGCTTCGGCGGATCGATCGGGCGCGAAGGGTCGATGGTGCAATTGGCCGCGCTCGCCGCTTCGGCGGTAGGACGCGTCGTGCACTTCGACCCCGCGCGGCTGCGCCTGCTCGTCGCGTGCGGCGCGGCGGCCGGCATCACGTCGGCCTATAGCGCGCCGATCGCCGGCGCGTTCTTCGTCACCGAGATCGTGCTCGGCTCGATCGCGATGGAGAGCTTCGGGCCGATCGTCGTCTCGTCAGTCGTCGCCAACATTACGATGCGCGAGTTCGCGGGCTACAAGCCACCGTATGAAATGCCCGTGTTTCCGGCAATCACCGGCGTCGAAGTGCTGCTGTTCGTTGCGCTTGGCTTGCTGTGCGGCGCGGCCGCGCCGCAGTTCCTGCACCTGCTCGATGCCGCCAAGAAACAGTTCAAGCGTATGCCCGCGCCGCTGCCCGTGCGGCTTGCGCTCGGCGGCCTCGTGGTCGGCGTGATCTCGGTATGGGTGCCCGAGGTGTGGGGCAACGGCTATAGCGTCGTCAACCACATCCTCCATTCGCCGTGGACCTGGACCGCGCTCGTCACCGTGCTCGTCTTCAAGCTGATCGCGACGGCCGCGACCGTCGGCTCGGGCGCGGTCGGCGGCGTGTTCACGCCGACCCTCTTCGTCGGCGCGACCTTCGGTTCGCTTTTCGGCATCGTCGTTCACGCGATCTGGCCACACGCCACCTCGGCGCCGTACGCCTACGCGATGGTCGGCATGGGCGCGTTCCTCGCCGGGGCGACGCAGGCGCCGCTGATGGCGATTTTGATGATCTTCGAGATGACGCTCAGCTATCAGGTCGTGCTGCCGCTGATGCTCTCATGCGTCGTCGCGTACTTCGTGGCGCGCGCGATCGGCAAGACGTCGATGTACGAGATCACGCTGCGCCGCCTCGAAGACGAGCAAGAGCGCCTGAGGCTGCGCTCGCTGCTGTTGCGCGAACTCGTCAAGCCGGCCGAAACCGTCGTGCCGCTCACCGCGAGCGTGGACCACATGACACGCATCTTCCTCGAATACCCGGTGAAGTACCTGTATGTCACCAACGACGCCGGGTGCTTTCTCGGCGTCGTCGCGCTGAAGGACATCACGTCCGATTTGCTCGACAAACGCGACACCGCCGAGCGAACCGCCGCCGACTACCTCCAGCAGCAGTTCGACGTGCTCACGCCCGACATGCCGATCGGCGACGCGCTGCAGCATTTCATGGCGTTCCAGGGAGAACGGCTGCCGGTGATCGAAAGCGCTTCCGAGCCGAAGCTCGTCGGCGCGGTCTACAAGACGGCGCTGCTCGATGCCTACCGTCGGATGAATCCGGCGTTCTGAGGCTGTCGCACGGGGCAGCGCCCGCCGCCTGCCCACACGTCCCGCCGAACCGCTTCAAGCCAGACGTGCGAGCCTCGCGGTGCCGCATCTGGCGCCGCCAAGACCTCGCCATCCCCGCTGCGCGCGATGGTAAAGCGTGGCATATTTTCTACAATTGATTCAGAGCGCCCAAGACTTGGCCTGGCGCTGCGCGCGCTGCCAGTCAATCATCTCGGAGCGAAGATGAGCGAACCTTCCCTCGATGCCGTGCGCCGCGATCACGCCGGCTGGATCTTTGTCCATATCGAAGGCGAACCCTACGACCGCGGCGAACAGCACGGCCAGCTCCTCGCAACCGAGATACGGAACGCGATCCACACGGCCAAGTATTTGGCGCGCTGGGACACGGGCGAAGATTTCGAAACGTTCACGAAAGCCGCAGTTGCGCAGTTCGCGCCCAAGCTCGACACCGAATTCGCCGACGAAATCCAAGGCATCGCCGACGGCGCGAAACTGCGCTTCGAAGAAGTGCTGGCCTGGAACGGCTACATGGACTTGCTGCAAAGCTGGTGGCCGAGCCAGGCCGCCGCGCGCGACCCGCGGCTCGGCATCAAGCCGTGGCGCGGCCGGCGCGGGCATCATTGCAGCGCGTTCATCGCCACCGGCAGCTCGACGCGCGACGGCCGCATCGTGATGGCGCACAACTCATGGGACCGCTACGCCGCGGGCGACGCGTTCAACGTCGTGTTCGACATCGTTCCCGAGGCGGGCCACCGCATTCTGATGCAGGGCCTGCCCGGCTGCATTTCGAGCCTCACCGATTTCTGGATCACGTCGGCCGGCCTCATGATCACCGAGACGACGATCTCGAACTTCGCCGGCTACAACGCAGCGGGCGCACCCGAGTTCTACCGTTCGCGCCGCGCGACGCAATACGCGAACAGCATCGGCGACTGGTGCGAGATGTTTGCGATCTCGAACAACGGCGGCTACGCGAACAGCTGGCTGCTCGGCGACTGGAAGACGGGCGAAATCGCGCGCTACGAACTCGGCCTGCACTACTCTGGATTCGAAAGCACGAAGGACGGTTTCTATAGCGGCTACAACACCGCGACGGATCTGAAGATCCGCAATCAGGAATGCATCGGCGAAGGCGAGGACTACACGGACGTGCGCAAAAACGGCGCGCGGCGCCTGCGCTTCATGCAACTGGCGGAAATGCATCACGGCAAGATCGACATCGATCTCGCCAAAGAGATGATGGCCGACCATCACGACGTCTATCTCGATCGCGCCGACAACCCGTGCCCGCGCACGATTTGCGGGCACCTCGAACTCGACGACGCGCGCTTTGGCGGCTCGGACCAAGGTCCATTCAACCCTTGGGGCGCGAATGACGGCAAGGTGGTCGATAGCGAAATGGCGCGCGACCTGGCCTTCTGGGCGCGCTGGGGTCATCCATGCGGGCGGCCGTTCGACGCGCAGGCGTTCATGAAACGGCATCCGCAATGGAACTGGCTCAACGGTTATATGCGCGACCGGCCGTCGTGGCCGTGGGCGCGTTTCGAGGTACTGCGTTAGACGTCAGGCACGGCGTATGCTGC
>DATGHJ010000021.1:0-4367 GCA_035308085.1 Trinickia sp.
GGTGACGTCCAGGCAGCGCAACTGCGGCAGCCCCCGGTAGAGCATGGCGGTGTTGCCGCCAGGCAGCGCCGCGAGCAGCGTGTTCGCGCTGAGCTCGGCCATCCGGTCGAGCACGATCGTCGGGTAGTACGTGTACTCGAACGCCGCGATCGCATCGACGCCCGGCACGCTGAGCACGAGATGGCGCAGGTCAGCGGCGGACGGCGCCTGCCCATAGGCCCAGCCGCCTTGCCCTACAGGGCCGCCGGAGGGCAGCAGATAGGCGTAAAGCAGCGCGAACAGGGCGTCGAGCGTCATCGATAAGAGGGTGTTCGGGCTGCATTGGATCGCGAGCTTCAAGTCGAGCGGCGTCAGCTCGGCGGGCTCGACGCGCACCGCATTGCCGGCGATCACGCGCGGCTCGAGATAGACGTTCACTTGGCGCAGCAGCGTCTGCTCCGCGGTGGTCGTATCCGCGGGCTGCAGCAGCAGGAGGCGGCGCGCCGTGTCGGTCGAATTGCCGTATTGGTAATTCGGATACGACGGATATTGGTACTGCCACTGCGCATTGCTGAGCACGTACGCAACGATGGCTTGACTGCGCGACTGTGCGTAAGCGCGCTGCACCTCGAGCGGCAGGGGCGGAGGGGGCAGGTGGTTTTTCTCCGCGTCCTGCTTTTGCTGCTCGTATTGCGCCTCGATCATCCGGTTCGCCTGCTGCGCGAGCAGCTCGACGTTGGGCAGCGTCAGCGCCAGATACGGCTGCTGCAAATAGGCCAGCACTTCGCGCTGCAGGCTCGCCTTCGTGACCGGACGGCCTTGCTCGATGGCTGCGAGCGAGCGCTCGAGCGCCAGGAAGTCGTAGTCGTAGTCGGTGACGGCCGCCTTGCTGTAGGCCGTGACGTTCGTGCTGAAGGCGAGGCCCAGCACCCAGCGCAGGAAGTTCTCGCCGGTGAGCGCCGGAATCTGATTCGCTTGATAGAGCAGCGATTCGTCGAGCCAGGCGAGCAGTTGCACGAGCGTGATGCCGGGGTCGGTGTCGTTGTAGTCGGTCCAGAGCGCCGTATAGCGCGGAATGCGGCGAATCAGCTCGCGCACGAGCTGGTCGTAGGTCTTCGTATCGAGATTCGGCAGCTCGAACGTCATGGCGCGGCCCCGAGGTAGAGCAGCAGCGACATTTGGCCGGCCACCGGCAACTGGTCGGGCGCAAGCGCGATAGTGCCGTTCTGCTGGCCGTTCAACGCGACGCCGAGCACGGCCGCGACTTGCGGCAGCCCGCGCAGGAACCGGTTGACGGCCTGCGCCTGCACGGGCTGCCCAAAGCGCCAGCCGCCTTGCGCGGGGCCGCCGAACACGGGCTGGAAGAAAGCCGCGAGCTGGGCCGCCAGCTTTTCGCGCTGGGCGTTCAGCTGATCCGGCGCGCAGGTCACCGACAGTTGCGCGCTCACGTCGATCGTCACGTAACCGGCTGCCACCGTGTCGATGCGCGGCGCGAGCGGGGCGAGGCAGCGCGCGCGCACATACGCCGCGACGTCGGCGAGCAGCTCGGGGGTGACGTAGGGCGCCGGCGCCTTGCTTTGCGCAATGAGCGCAATGCGTATCGTCCGCTCGGGCGTTTCGAACGCGTGAGCCTGCGCGACGTCCTGGCACGCCTCGGCGGCCAGCGCCGCAAGGTCGCCGAGCTCGACCGCATAGCCATTCGCCTTGACGAGCGCGGGGCCCGTCAAGGCGATGGTCGCGGGGGTGTCGCCGCTCACGCCGCTCAACGCCGGCGCCGGATTCGTCACCGCCTCGATGTTGTTGATGCCGGGGCGCAGCAGCGTCAGCCGGTTCGGCGCGACGTTGCCCGCGAGGCCCTGCGTGTAGTTGTAGTGCGCCGCGACGATGTTGTTGTAGCCCGCCGGCGGGATCATGCCGGTATAGCCGTCGCCGAAGGTGACGAGGCCGTTCTGGTAATCGAGCGTATAGACGCGATCGGTCGGGCCGCTAAGCGAGAGGCTTTCGACCTGGGTCCACGGCTGGCTGACCTGAGAGGCGTCGGCGGCGCCTGCGGGGTCCTGCTGCTCGGCCGCATCGAGCGCGGGCGCCTCCAGCACGCGCAGATCCATTCCCGGCAGCACCGGTGTGTACGTGAGCGTGAAGGTCTGGGCCGGCTGCCCGTTGCTCGAGCCGAGCACCTCGTCCTCGACGGTGGTGAGGTTGCTGCTCATCACCGTGTTCGGATAGAGGCCATGGACGCGGATCGTGCGATCGACGTGCGGGTTCTCGACGCGGAACCAGTAGGCCGTCTCCGAATAGAGCGAAGCGGGTTGCATCTGCGCGGGCACGATGAAGCTCACGATGCCGGAGCGCGAGAGGCCGTAGGTGCCGTCGTCGACGGCGAGCGGCTGCCAGTTCGTGCCGTCGTGGTATTGCCATTGCAGCTTGCCGCCTGGAGCGACGCGCTCCTGCTCCAGAAAGAAATAGAGATTGAGCCGCGAGCCGAGCGTCTGCGCGCCGAAGCCGTCCGTCGCGAACGCGAAATAGAAGCCGGTGAGGATCGCGTTGACGGGCTTGTAGGGGCTGTATAGAAAGCGCGTCAGCTCGAACGCGTTGTAGCTCCAGTAGCGCGCCGGCTTGCTCGAGTAGCTGTAGCCGATCGACAGCGAGCGGATGTACGGCGGATAGTAGTGAGCCTCGTTGAAGCGATACGCGAAATTCACGCCTTCCACGTCGTTGAGGTAGGCCGTGACGCTGGCCTTTTGCTCGGGCGTGAGCATCGGGAGACTGTCGATCGTGATGGCCACGTTTTCGGTCACGAAGCCGCCCGCGGCGCCGTAGCCGCCCGAGATGACCTGCACGCGAATCCAGAGCCCCTCGCTGCCGGCGACCGTCGTCGCGCCGATCTTCGGGCACAGGAACTGAACGATCGTCGGCCCTTTCGGGTTGTTGCATTGCAGGTTCTGCGTCGTATCGACGAATTGGTACTGGCTGACGTCGGCGAGCGTCGCGTTGAACGACTGCCAGGTCGAGCCATCCCAGAACTGCCAATAGAGGACGACCGGAAACTGCACGGCGACGCTCGCGAGCTCGAGCGTGAGCGTGACAAGCGCTCCGGTGCGCGCAAACACGCTGTCGCTCCGGATATAGAACGCGTCGTTGACTTGCGGCGTTTGCCCGAACGGGTACGCGCCGTTCGCGAGATCGACCAGCACGACGTCGTAAGCGGCTTGCTGAGCCTGGATGCCGTCGCCGCGAAACGTGCATTGCAGGCCCGTGATGACAGGCAATTGCCGCGCGAGCGAGGAGAGCACCCTGGCCTCGGGGCCTGGCTTGACGAGCAGCCAGTATTCGGACGCCTGATCCGATGCGGCGCTCGCCGGGGCCGTGAAGCTCGCGCCGGGGTCTTCCTGCGCGTAGATGTCCCGCACGAGCTGATCGATCGTGAGCGGCGGCGCAAGCAGCTTCTGGTCAATCGTGATGTCGATCCGCGTGCCGTCGATCGATGGCCTCACTTGCGCGGCAAGCGGCCTCAGCGCGCCGTCGAACCATTGCGCGAAATACTCGCCGTAGAGCGCTTTGCCGTGAAGCGTGACGACGATCTCCTGCAGCGCCGGGTCGGGCTTGAACAGCTCGGCGTCGCCCATGATGAACCAGTGCCCGAGCGGTTCCTCCGCCGGGTCCACTTGCTCGCCGGCAACGAAAACGGGTGCGCCTTGCGAGGCCGTTCCGTTCGCGGCGGCGGGGCCCAGCACCGGCATGGCGTCGATGTATTGATCTTGCGCCGGGATGATCGTCATCGCCGCGCACAGGGTGGCCGGCACGACCAGGAGGTCGCCGTTGGTCTGAAAGCGAATGTCTTGGGCGTCGACGTCGAGCACGGCGCTTTGCGCCGGCACGAGCTGCGCCGGCTGCTCGGCGCGCAGCGTGAATTGCAGCGGTGCTTGCGCTGCGAGCGGCGGGCGCAACGTCATGCCGAGGAATTGAAAGAACGCCTGCCGCCGCTGGTAGGGAACCTGGTTCTCGATGCTCGCGGTATAGGCAGCCAGCTGCGCGAACAGATTCAGCAGCACCAGCCCCGGGTCCTGATTGATCGCCTGCGCCGTGGCAACGGGATCCTGCTGCGTCGACGGGTCCTGCATGACGGGCGGCCAATAGTCGCTCCACTCGGGCGTGTAGGCCCGCGCGAGATCGAGCGCCTGCTGATAGAACGCGGCGGCGTCGCGGAAGTCGAGCGTCGGGTCCGTCATGGATCGAGTGACTCAGTTGGGGAACTCAGTGGGCGAACTCACTTGGCAAGATCACTTGGCAAGATCACTTGGCGACACGCAGCGCCTGTTGCTCGCTGCCTGCCGCCTGAACCTCGCCGCCGTGCGCTTCTTGCAGCATCTCCTCGAGCACATGAATGG
>DATGHJ010000022.1:0-2069 GCA_035308085.1 Trinickia sp.
GACGAGCGGCGCGTGACGACCGCGTCGCTGCTCGACGACGCCCCGCTCGACCTCGCGGCCGGCGGCGGCCTCTACATGCCGCAGAACTACGACAAGGGCTTCAAGGGCTGGGTTAGCGTGCGCACGGCGCTCGGGTCGTCGCTGAACGTGCCTGCGGTGCGCACGCTCGTGATGGTCACGCCGCACCGCTTCGCCAAGACGCTCACCGCGCTCGGCCTGCCGCTCACGCAGGAAGGCGACTACTACGGCTACAGCCTCGCGCTCGGCAGCGCGGACGTGAACCTGCTCACGCTGACCAACGCGTATCGCACACTCGCGAACGGCGGCGTGCCGCGGCCGACGTTCGATCTTCCGCGCAACGCGTCCGCCGCAACGGCGTCGGCGTCGGCAGTCAAGGAAACCCGCGCCTTCAGCCGCGACGCGAGCTTCATCGTGACGACGGTCCTGGCGGACAACAACGCCCGCACGCGTACGTTCGGTTTCGACAGCCCGCTCGCGACGCGCTTTTTCTCGGCCGTAAAGACCGGCACCAGCAAGGACATGCGCGACAACTGGACCGTCGGCTTCACGTCGCGCTACACGATCGGCGTATGGGTCGGCAATGCCGACGGCACGCCGATGTGGGACGTGTCCGGCGTCTCCGGCGCGTCACCCGTGTGGGCGGCGATCGCCGGCTATTTGCACCGGAACACGCCGAGCGTCGCGCCGGCCGCGCCGCCGGGCGTCGTGAGGACGCACGTTGTCTTCGAGAACGCGCTCGAGCCTGCGCGTGACGATTGGTTCATCGCCGGTACGCAAACGCCGTTCGTCGGCTTGGCCGCGAATGCCGCCGCCTCCCCGAACGCCTCGACGAGCGCGCAAGCGGCCGCGCCGCAAATCGCCGCACCGACCGACGGCACGATCTTCGCGCTCGACCCCGACATCCCGCCCGCACGCCAGCGCGTGTGGTTCGAGCGCGCGCCGGGCTCATCGGCGCGCAGCACCTGGCGGCTCGACGGCAAGCCATTCGGCGGCGCGGCGCGCGCCGCGTGGCTGCCGTGGCCCGGCACGCATGTGCTCGAACTCGTCGACGCGCGCGGCAACATCGCCGACACCGTGCGCTTCGAAGTGCGCGGCGCAAGCGCGAAGCGTGCCGCCGCGCGAGACGGCACTCGCGAAACGCCGCGCCAATCGCACCGCTAGACCCGGCGCTGCGCGCCAGGCCCCCCGAGGAGGTCAATCGCGCAAGGGGACTTCCTATCGGGGCGGAAAACTTGGGGCGGCCCGGCGTTTTCTTGAGAGTTCCAGGGTGAATCGTCAGATATGGTTAGACGCGCTTTACATCGCTCGCACGGCCCCGGCAAACTCTGAGCGCGTCATAAAAAGGGCGCGCGAATTGTCCTATGCTTAACCGCAGCGCCTGCTGCGATGCGCCGTCCGTTCCCGGCTGTTTTCCTTTGCCCTCAATGGAGTCGTTGCCATGCTGAAGAAGCTGTTACTGCTGTGCGTTGCTTGCTTCCTGACGATGTCCGCGGCGTTCGCGGCGTCCGTCGACGTCAACACGGCTGACCAAACCACGCTCGAAAGCTTGAAGGGGCTCGGTCCCGTCAAGTCGAAAGCCATCATCGACGAGCGCAGCAAGAACGGTCCGTTCAAGGACGCTGACGACCTCGCGAATCGCGTCAAGGGTCTCGGCACGAAGTCGGTGACGAAGCTCGAGTCCGAGGGCCTGACGATCGGCGGATCGTCGGCGCCGCCGACGGGTGCGGGCAGCAAGAGCACGAAGAGCGCCAATGGCGCGATGAGCCCCGCCGCTTCGGCGCCGGCCGCCAAGGCCATGTCGAAGAGCACCGCGCCGTCGGCGATGGCCGCGGCCTCGACGAGCACCGCCGCGAGCGCGCCGATGGCCGCATCAGGCGGCAAGGCATCGAAGAAGTCGAAGAAAGGCAAGGCGGCGTCTGCCGCCGCCGCATCGGGCGGCTGATCGCCGCCATCCGCATCCCCACGTCCGCCGCGCTTCGCGCGCGGCGCCGTCCACCACCGGCATCGAGCACCCAAAGCGATGCCGTTCGCAAAGAGAATCCGTCATG
>DATGHJ010000023.1:0-5149 GCA_035308085.1 Trinickia sp.
CGAGAGCCCGAGCCCATTTCCGTCCGCCGCTTGCGAAGCCGCGCCGCGATAGAAACGCTCGAACACCGAATCGCGCTCCGCAGGCGCGATGCCAGGACCATCGTCGATGACCGCGAGGCACGGCCGCGCGCCGGCATCGCAGCCGACGCGCACCGTGATGACCGAGCCGTCGCCGGAGTAGCGGATGGCGTTGTCGATCAGATTGCCGATCAGCTCGACGAGCAGATCGGCGCGCCCAAGCACGCGGACCTTTACTTGCTGTTCCAAACCCAAATCGATGCCGCGGGCGCGCGCCACCGGCGACCAATCGAGCGTCGCGCTGCGCGCGACTTGGTGCAACGGCAAGTCGGCGAGCGTTGCGACGTAGGCGCAATCGGTATCGAGCCGCGAGAGCGACAGCAATTGCTGCACGGCCTTGCCCGCGTGTCGCACGGCGCCATTCAGGCGGCGCAAGTGCCGTCCGACGCCGGGCGGCGCGGATTCGCACATGGCCAGCTCGGATTCGGCCTGAATGACGGCGAGCGGCGTCTTCAACTGATGGGCGGCATCGGCGAAGAAGCGGCGGCGCGCGGTCTGCATCTGCCGCACGCGCCCGATGTACTGATTGATCGACTCGACGAGCGGCGCGACTTCGCTCGGCAGATCGGTGTTGTCGAGCGGGGCCGGATCGCCGTCGGAGCGGCCCGAGACGGTGGCCGAGAGGCGTTTGAGCGGACGCAGCCCGAGGCCCACGCCGAGCCACACGATGGCGATTGCAAGCCCGATCAAGAGCGCTTCCTGCCCGAGCGAGCCGATCAGGATTTCGCGCGCGAGCGCCTCGCGCGGCTCGATCGTTTCGCCGACGAGCGCCCAGACGAAGCGTGTCTGCGCGCTCGGCACGTCGTGCACGGCGACCCGCAGCACGGCCATACGCAACGCCTGCTCGCGATAGGTTGCGTCGAAAAAGCGCGGGCCGTGGCCCGTGGCGTCGCGCGCGGCGGGCAGCGGCAGATCCCGATAGCCGGTCACTGCGCGCCCGGCTTCGTCGCGAATCACGTAGTAGATCTTGCCGCCCGCATCCGACTCGAACATTTCGAGCGCGAGATAGGGCAGATCGACCTCGATCTCGCCGTCGCGCAGCCGGATGCCGTCACGGATCGCGCGCAGCGAAACGTCGAGCGTACGATCGAACGCGGCGTGCGCGGCGTTCATCGCGCGCTGATAGGTGAGCCACGCGTCGAAGACGAGCAGCGCGAGGAGCGGCAACAGCAGCCACAGCGTCACCTGTGCGCGCAGGTTGAGCTTCTTCATCCCCTAGGAGGACTGCCGTCGGGAGATCGGCAATCGCGCCCGCCGGGGGCGTCTTCCTTGGCTTCGAGCAGATAGCCGAGCCCGCGCAGCGTTGTGATCGCGACGCGACTGCCTTCGAGCTTCTTGCGCAGCCGGTGGATGTAAAGCTCGATCACGTCGGGATTGACCGACTCGGCGAGCCCGTAAATCTTTTCCGACAGCGCCTCTTTGTTGATCGCGCGCCCGTTGCGCAGGACCAGCACTTCGAGGACGGCGCGCTCGCGCGGCGTCAGCGCGAGCGGCTCGCCCGCGAGCCTGAACACGCGTGCGATGCTGTCGAATTCGAGCTGCCCGCAGAGGATGCGCGCGTTGTCGTGCCCGTGGCTGCGCCGGATCAGCGCGCGGGCGCGCGCTTCGAGTTCGACGAGCTCGACGGGCTTGCCGAGATAGTCGTCCGCGCCGAGATCGAGGCCGCGTACGCGGTCTTCGACCGCATCGTGCGCGGTGAGGATCAGCACCGGCACCGGGTTGCGCCGTTGCCGCAGCCGCCGCAGCACTTCGAGTCCGTCGATTTTCGGCAGGCCGATGTCGAGGATGACGAGCGCGTAGTCCTGGGTGCGCAGCACGTGATCGGCGGCCTCGCCGTCGGACATGCAGTCCACCGCGAAGCGCGCGTTGGCGAGCGCGTCGTTAAGAGAGTGGGCAAGAACGGGATTGTCTTCGACAAGCAAAACGCGCATGGGTCCGGCCTAAGGGAAATCACTTAGCGAAAACGGGACTTCCCTCGACCTTTCAAGATTTTGGAAAGCAAATAGAAAGTAATCGGAAAGTATCATGCCTTTCCTCGGATGAGATAAAAATTTCTGGAGAAAGACATGATGCAAACCAAGATGGACAAGCCAAAGCCGTTCAACGCACGCGCCCTCCTGGCCCCGCTCGTGGCCGCAAGCGCGCTGCTCTTGGCCGTTCCCGTACATGCTCAAGTGCCGGCTGGCTATCCGGCCGCGTATCAGGAAACCATCGACGCTGCGAAGAAGGAAGGTCGGCTGATCGTCTATTCGACGACGGATACGTCGCTCGTGCGAGGTCTTATCAAGGACTTCGAAGCGCTCTACGGCATCAAGGTCGAGTACAACGACATGAACAGCACCGAGATGTACAACCGCTTCATCAGCGAGACGGCTGCCAACAGCAAGAGCGGCGACGTGCTGTGGAGCACTGCGATGGATCTCCAGGTGAAGCTTGTCAACGATGGCTTGATGGCGAGCTACGCGTCGCCCGAAGCGGGTGCTCTGCCGCAGTGGGCGCAGTACCAGAAACAGGTCTACAGCACGAATTACGAGCCTGTCGCGATCGTCTACAACAAGCGTCTGCTTTCGCCCGCCGAAGTGCCGCAAACGCGAGCCGAATTCATCAAGTTGCTGCAGTCGCAGCCGCAGAAGTTCAAGGGCAAGGTCACGATGTACGACATCGAAAAGTCCGGGGTCGGCTTCAACTTTCTGACGCAGGATGTACGCGTCAATCCGCAAGTCACCTGGGATCTGGTGCGCGCCATGGGTGCAAGCCATCCGAAGCTGCAGTCGAGCGCGGGCGCGATGATGGAGCGGATTACGTCGGGCGAAAACCTGATCGGCTACAACGTTTTCGGCTCGTATGCGTCCGCCAAGGCCAAGAAAGATCCGTCGATGGGCTATGTCTATCCGAAGGACTACACGCAGGTCGCGAGCCGTCTCGTGACGATTTCGAAGGCGTCGGCGAACCCGAATGCGGCGCGTCTGTGGGTCGACTATTTGCTGTCGAAGCGCGGGCAGACGCTGCTTGCGGATCAGGCGAACCTGTTTCCGGTTCGCGAGGACGTCGGCGGCGAGAACTCGATGAGCGCGCTGCAAAAGCAGCTCGGCGATGCGCTGAAGCCGATCCCCATCGGCACGGGCTTGCTGGTCTACCTCGATCAGCAAAAGCGTCTCGAGTTTCTGAAGCAGTGGCAGCAATCCATTCGCGGTTGAGGGTGGGCCGCTCGCGCGCTGCTCGTGGTGCTGCGTGACGGCCTGCGGGTCTAGCGCCGAGTCAAGCGCGGCCGAATCCGTCGGGCGGGGCGGAGCGTTTGCCGCCCGCTCATTCGCTTTCCATTTTCAGCAATCGACATACGCCCCCGCTGGGACGTAGGGAGACACTCATGCTTTCAACCAAGGCGGGTAGCAAACCACCGCTCTTGCGCTCGCTCGCGCGAGCGGGCCTGGCCGCCCGCGGCAATTCCGCGGCGCGCTTGCCCGATCCCGCGTGGCGCGGTCTCGCGGTGCTGTTTCGCTGGCTCGTCATCGCTGTGTTGGCCACGGCCGTGCTGCTGCCGCTGTCGTTCATCGTGCTGCAGAGCCTGCTTTCGGCACCTTTTTTCGACGCGAACAAAACCTTCGGCATCGACGGCTATCGCTTCATCTTTAGCGATCCCGACTTCTGGGAGGCCGCGAGGAACTCGCTGATCATCGCGAGCGGCATGCTGCTCATTTCGATTCCGCTTGGCGGTGTCCTCGCGTTCCTGATGACGCGCACGGATCTGCCCGGCCGCCGCTGGCTCGAGCCGCTGCTGCTCACGCCGGTTTTCGTGTCGCCGATGGTGCTCGCGTTCGGCTATGTGATCGCCGCGGGCCCGGTCGGTTTCTATTCGGTCTGGTGGCAGGAGTGGTTCGGCGTACAAGAGGCGCCATGGACCGTCTATTCGGTGTTCGCAATTACGGTCATTGTCGGGCTCACGCATGTGCCGCACGTCTATCTGTATTCGTCGGCGGCGCTGCGCAATCTTGGCTCGGACGTCGAGGAAGCGGCGCGCGTGGCTGGAGCGCGGCCGTTTCGCGTGGCGCTCGAGGTCAGCCTGCCGATGACGATCCCCTCGTTGCTCTTTTCGGGCGTGCTCGTGTTCTTTCTCGGCTTCGAGGTGTTCGGCCTGCCGCTCGTGCTCGGCGATCCGGAAGGGCATTTCGTGCTCGCGACGTACCTGTACAAGCTTACGAACAAGCTCGGCGTGCCGTCGTATCACCTGATGGCGGCCGTCGCAATGTGCATCGTCGCCGTGACTTTCCCGCTCGTGCTGCTGCAAAGGCACCTGCTCAAAAGCGCGAACAAGTATGTGACCGTCAAGGGCAAGGTAGGACGGCGGACGGTGCTGCCGCTTGGCGTCTGGCGCTGGGTCGCGCTCACGATCGTCGCGTTGTGGCTGTTTTTGACGGTGATCGTGCCGATCTCCGGCATCGTGCTGCGCTCGCTCGTCACGCACTGGGGCGCGGGCGTGTCGCTCGCGCAAGCGCTGACGCTCTCGAACTTCGTTGAGCTGTTCGAGCAGGACAACCTCGTGCGGGCCATCTTGAATACGCTCGGCATTGGCGTGATCGGCGGCGCGCTCGCGGTCGGCTTCTATGCGCTCGTGGCTTTCGCCGGGCACCGCCGCGGCGACTGGGGTGCGAAGTTCATCGACTACATCGTGCTGCTGCCGCGCGCCGTGCCGGGCCTGCTCGCTGGTCTTGCGTTCCTGTGGCTCTTTCTGTTCGTGCCGCTTTTAAAGGAGCTCAAGAACTCGATGTGGAGCATCTGGATCGCGTATTCGGTCGTGTGGCTCGCCTATGGGATGCGGCTCATTCAAAGTGCGCTGCTGCAAGTCGGCCCGGATCTCGAAGAAGCGGCGCGCAGCGTCGGCGCGTCGAGAAGCCGCGCAAGCCTCGATGTCACGCTGCCGCTCGTGCGCTTCGGGTTGCTCGCTGCGTGGCTCTTGATCTTCATGATCTTCGAGCGCGAGTACTCGACGGCCGTCTATCTGCTCTCGCCCGGCACCGAGGTGATCGGCGCGCTGCTCGTGTCGCTGTGGGCGAGCGGTGCGGTCGATCAGGTT
>DATGHJ010000024.1:0-5844 GCA_035308085.1 Trinickia sp.
TGGCTGCGCACGATCCGCTCGATCAATCCGCTCGGTTTCGCGTTCCTGTTCATCACGTTCACGACCCCGTGGCTTCTGGCCGGCGCGCTGCTCGCGCACGGCTTCGATGGGTTCGGCGGATCGGCGCGCGATATCGTGCTCGGGACCAGCACCGGCGCGGGTGTGCTCGCGCGCATCGCGTTGCATGCGAAGAGTGCGTGGCAAGGCAAGAACGGCACGTTCTGGCGCGATTTGCCGCTCGTGCCGTTGCGCGACGTGCTGCTCGCGCTGCAATGGCTCGTCGCCGCATTCGGCTCGTACGTGGTTTGGCGCGGCGCGCGGGTGCCGGTGGTCGGCGCGACGCGGGCGTCCGTGGTCGAAGGGTCGGACGGTTCGTAAGACATATGCGGAAAGCGGCGGTCGGCGCAGCCGGCCGCCTGAACGTTATCGAGCCTTATCGCGCATCAGTTGCACATAAGGTTTGCGTAAGGTTCCTTGGTTTAAAGTTCTCAATTATTTATTCAAGCCCCATGCAAGTTGCCGGAGCACTCATGAAAACGCTGTTTTTGCAGGCCCCGTCCTATGACGGCTTCGATGGCGGAGCCGGTTCGCGTTACCAGGCGAAGCGCGAGATCCGATCGTTCTGGTATCCGACATGGCTCGCACAGCCTGCCGCCTTGGTGCCGGGCAGCCGCGTGATCGATGCGCCGGCCGACGGCATGTCGGTCGAGGAAACGCTCAAGATCGCCGAGCAGTACGACCTCGTCTTCATCCATACGAGCACGCCGTCGTTCCCGACGGACGCGATGTTTGCGCAAGACCTGAAGAAGCGTAAGCCCTCGATCCTGGTCGGCATGGTCGGCGCGAAGGTGATGGTCGATCCGCACAACTCGCTCACGGCGACCGAGGCGATCGATTTCGTCTGCCGCGAGGAATTCGACTTCACCTGCAAGGAAATCGCCGAAGGCAAGCCGTTGGCCGAGGTCAAGGGTCTCTCCTGGCGCGCGAAAGACGGCTCGATCGAGCACAACGAAGCGCGTCCGATCCTCGAGAACATGGACGAGTTGCCGTTCGTCGCGCCGGTCTACAAGCGCGATCTCAAGATCGACAACTACTTCATCGGCTACCTGAACTACCCGTACGTCTCGATCTACACGGGCCGTGGCTGCAAGTCGCGCTGCACGTTCTGCCTGTGGCCGCAGACGGTCAGCGGCCACCGCTACCGCACGCGCTCGGTCGAGAACGTGCTCGAGGAAGTGAAGTGGATCCGCGACAACATGCCGGAAGTGAAGGAGGTCATGTTCGACGACGACACCTTCACCGATGACTTGCCGCGCGCCGAAGCGATCGCGATCGGGCTCGGCAAGCTCGGCGTGACGTGGTCGTGCAATGCGAAGGCGAACGTGCCTTACAAGACACTCAAGGTCATGAAGGAAAACGGCCTGCGCCTCTTGCTCGTGGGCTTCGAATCCGGCGACGACCAGATCCTCGTCAACATCAAGAAGGGCGTGCGCACGGACTTCGCGCGCCGCTTCAGCGCGGACTGCAAGAAGCTCGGCATCAAGATCCACGGCACCTTCATCCTCGGCCTGCCGGGCGAGACGAAGGAAACGATCAAGAAGACGATCGAGTACGCGAAGGAAATCAATCCGCACACGATCCAGGTGTCGCTCGCGGCGCCCTATCCGGGCACGACGCTCTACAAGCAGGCAGTCGAGAACGGCTGGATGGAAGAGAACAAGACCATCAACCTCGTGAGCAAGGAAGGCGTGCAACTGGCGGCGATCGGCTATGCGCATCTGTCGCGCGACGAGATCTATCACCACCTCGAGCAGTTCTATCGCGAGTTCTACTTCCGCCCGTCGAAGATCTGGGAGATCGTGCGCGAAATGCTCTCGAGCTGGGACATGATGAAGCGGCGTCTGCGCGAAGGCGTCGAGTTCTTCCGCTTCCTGCGCGCGCACGAGGCGTAAAGCCGGATGCCTTCGACGGGACCGGCGCCTTCGTTGCCGGCGTCGGCTGAACGCGCGCTCATCTTCACGGCCGACGACTTCGGCCTGCATCGGCGCGTGAATGCGGCGGTCGAGCGCGGGCATCGCGATGGTGTGCTGACCGCGGCGAGCTTGATGGTGGGCGCGCCGGCGGCGCAGGATGCGGTCGAGCGCGCACGCGCGCTGCCGAGCCTGCGCGTCGGGCTGCACCTCGTGCTCGCCGACGGCGCGGCGACCTTGCCGCACACGGAGATTCCGGCGCTCGTGGGCCCGGACGGCCGCTTCGGCGACGCGATGGTCAAAGACGGTTTCCGCTTCTTCTTCCTTCCTGCCGTGCGCAGGCAGCTCGCCCGCGAGATCCGCGCGCAATTCGAGGCGTTTGCCGCGACCGGGTTGCCGCTCGATCACGTCAACACCCACAAGCATTTCCATCTGCATCCGACGGTTTTGTCGCTGATCCTGTCGATCGGCCGCGACTACGGGCTCGCCGCGGTGCGGCTGCCCGCCGAGGCAAACGAGCCGTGGTGGATCAAGCCGTGGATCGCGCTCGTGCGCTCGCGCCTCGCGCGCGCCGGGATCGCGCACAACGACTACGTCGTCGGCATCGCGAACACGGGCGGCATGGACGAAGCCGTGCTGCTCGACGCGATCGCGCGCCTGCCGCGCGGCGTCGGCGAGATCTACTGCCATCCGGCGGAGCCAGCGGGGGTGGGAGAGGCGGCGCCGCTGACCGCCTCGATGCACGCCTACCGGCACGCCGACGAACTCGCCGCGCTAATCTCGCCGCGCGTCGCGGCGGCGCTCGCCGCGGCCGGCATCGGCCCGGACCAGCGCGGCGGCTTCGCCGACGTGTTGGGCAAAGGCCAGGCCCCGGCAGCTGTTCGAGGAGCCCGCGCGTCATGATGGCGTGGGTCAAGCGCGCCGGCTGGCCGGTCGGCATCGCGATCCTGATCGCGCTCGTGCTGCGCGAAGGCGTCGGCGACGTGATGCACGTGATCGGCCAAGCCGGATTCGTGCTGCTCTGGCTCGTGCCGTTCCATGCGCTGCCGCTCCTGCTCGATGCGTACGCCTGGCATTTGCTGCTCGCGCGTCGCGCGTCGCTCCCTTTCCTCTGGTGGGTCGCGACCGTGCGCGAGGCGGTGTCGCGGCTGTTGCCATCGGCGGGCATCGGCGGCGAGATCGTCGGCATCCGGCTGGCGCGCTGGCGCGTGCGCGATGCGAGCTTCGTCACCGCATCGGTGGTTGTCGAAGTGCTGGTGACGATCGCCGTCCAATACGCGTTCTCGGCACTCGGGCTCGTGCTCATCATCGCGTCCACGGACGACGGCGGCGCGACGTCGATCGGTCTCGCGCTTCTGTTATCGCTGCCATTGCCCGTGCTCGCCGTTCTGCTCTTGCGTCGCGGCGGCGTGTTCCATGCCATCGAGCGCTTCGCGACGCGCGCGCTCGGCAGCGAGCATCGTCTGCTGCAAGGCATCGACGGCAAGCGCCTCGATGCGGAAATCGACGCCTTGATGCGCCAGACCGGCCTCGTGCTCCGCTCGTTCCTCTGGCAGCTCTGCGGCTACGTGATCGGTGCGCTCGAAACCTACTGGGCGCTCGCGATGCTGGGCCATCCGGTGTCGATCGGCGGCGCGGTCGCGATCGAAGCGCTGACGCAGGCCGTGCGCCACGCGGCGTTCATCGTGCCGGCAGGGCTCGGCATTCAGGAGGTGGCGGTGGTGCTGCTCGCCCAGATGTTCGGCGTCAATCACGACGTCGCGCTCTCGCTTGCGCTGGTCAAGCGGATGCGCGAAGTGCTGTTCGGCTGCCTCGCGCTCGGTTCCTGGCAGCTCGCCGAACTGCGCCGCACCCGCCGGCACGTGCGCGCGCAGGCGGACGAGCACGTGCCGGCTGTCGTGCCGGTACGCGGCGTCGGCCGCGCGCCTGAAGCCGAATCGAGGCGCTGAGCCTTCGCTTCGTGCGACACGGCCGGCCGCGTTCGGGTGTCCGCCCGCGGCACGCGAAGCATCCGGAAAACATCACCGTTCGAACAGCGAAATAATCATCTGATTCGGTGTAAACACTCTCTGGCTGGAGTGCGGCGATACGTCTAAATTAAGTGCACTGGACACGACATCGCACACATCGCACAAAGGCTAGACGACCGCGAGCAGAGGTCACATCCGAGGGGAGTGCGCGTGGGCGAGGACGCTTTGGTTCTCGCCGCCGCACGCGGAAGACGCTGCGATTTTCTTGACGCCGATCGGCCCTGTGTCCAGCCAGTTTTGCCGACGTATTTTTTGCGTCGCGCTTCAAGCGCTTACCGGCCGCCTACGCTATGTGACGGCCGGTTTCGTTTTTTTTCGGCCGGTGCTACGCCGCCAGCCGTTATCCTATGGGCCGTGCATTACTAGCCCTAAATTCCATACCGATGCGAATCCGTAACCCATCGCGTAACCGGCTTCTCGCCGCCGCGGTGCTGTGCGCGTGTTTGGCGCTCACCGCATGCAACGATCGACAAAGCGACCTCGCCGTGCAAAGACTCAAAGACTGGTTCAACTCGATCAAACCGGAATCGATGTTGCTGCGAGGGCTGACGCCCGGCGTCACGACCGAAGCCCAGATCCGCGACCAGATGGGACGCCCCGAGACGGAGCGCGACTTTCCCGGCGGCGCCAAACGCCTCGAATATCCGCGCGGCCCGGCGGGCCTGAAAACCTTTATGGTCGATATCGGCCCCGACGGCCGTCTGAAGGCGATCACGCAGGTGCTGACGGCCGCCAACTTCGCTAAGATCCACGCCGGCATGAGCGAGGACGAGGTGCGCGAACTGCTCGGCAAGCCGACCGAGATCGCCGTCTATCCGCTCAAGCCGGAGACCGTGTGGAGCTGGCACTGGTTCGAAGGCGGCGTCAATCAGGATGCGTATTTCAACGTGCACTTCGCGCCGAACGGCCTGGTGTACACGACCTCGCGCTCGGATGTGATCCGCGGGCGCTGAAGATCGGAAAGGCGACCCAGAACTTGCGAACGGTGATATCGAGAGTCTTCTGGAACAGACGCTCGCTGATTGAACACGCGGGGCGGGCTCGAAGCGTGTTTGCCTTGGGGCAAGTAGCGGGTGTCCGACGAAACGACTGCCTCGTCCATCTTAGAACTATCGCAAAAGCGACCAATAACTTGCCAAATCGGCGGGAGCGGAGCAGGGACGGCGCTGGCTTGCAAATAAAGATTGCTTGCAACGACGAGCGTTTCCCACGATAGCAAGAGCGCTGCGCCAAATTGCTGCGCCGCAATATCGCGCGGTGGGTCAATTTGAGCAAATTATTTTCGCTTGCGAGTATCCGCGCCAGGCCCAAGCGAGTACGCCACCCGTGATTCCGTGCTCGACAGGCACGCTCCACGTGCCACCCGCGACGCCGCTTCGGCCCACCCAACCCCAACAACAGACGGAGACGCGCGTGTTCCTCTACGGTTTTGGCCCGGTGCTGCTGGCCGGCACCATCCAGACGATCGAGCTGTCGGCGCTGTCGCTGGCGGTGGCCGTGCTGCTCGGTCTCATCGGCGCGGTGGCGAAGCTCTCGCACAACCGCCTGCTGCGGTCCACGGCGACCGCCTATACGACGCTGATCCGCTCGGTGCCCGATCTGGTCCTGATGCTGCTGCTCTTCTACAGCATTCAGATCGCGGTGAACCAGCTGACCGACGCGCTCGGCTGGGATCAGATCGACATCGATCCGTTCCTCGCCGGCATTCTCGTGCTCGGCTTCATCTACGGCGCCTATTTCACCGAAACCTTCCGCGGCGCGTTCCTCTCCGTGCCGCGCGGCCAGCTCGAAGCGGGCGCGGCCTACGGCATGACATCGTGGCAGACCTTCTCGCGCATCATGTT
>DATGHJ010000025.1:0-2088 GCA_035308085.1 Trinickia sp.
ACGTGTCGGCGGGTGCGCTCATTTGATAGTGCGTGCCGAAGTTCGACCGCACGTCGATCTCGACGGGCTTGCCTTTATCGCGGTATTCGGTGATCTCGGTGCCGTTCGGGGTCTTCTCGTAGTAGCTCGGCGTGCGCGGCACGTTGATTTCGACTTTCGACGAGACTTCCGCTGCCGGGCGATTGATCGCGTCCAAATCGGGCAGGCCCGCCGCTTCGTTCGCGGCGCGCGCCTGTGCGTGGGCTTGCGCATTGTCGGCGGGCTGAGCCGCCACGGCGACCCCGCCGAAGGCAAGCATCGCGGCTACGGCGACAGGAAGGTACGGCTTCATGGCAATTCTCCAAGAGGGTAGGCGAATTCTAGCAAATACGTATCCGTCCCCGGCGTGGACCATATAGTTATTTTGCGCTCTTGCGCGATTCGCCGCACGCGCTCGCGGCCTTGCGCGGCGCGGGTGCGCTGGCGCACGGCGCGTCGTCAGGGCGTGACGGTTCCGTGGTAATGTCGTCTCAATTAAGCGAGGCGAATGAAGATGAAGAACGATCTAACGCACAACGGGCGGGCTGGACTGCCCACCGACTTTCCCACTGAAGCCTTTACTGATCCAGCGGACGCCGTCGCTCGCTTGTCCGTCATCTACGAATCGAACACGGCTTATCTGCGCGATGCGTTCGCGCGTTATCGGCGCAACGAAGCGTTCGATCGCCACGTGCGCGCGTGCTATCCGTTTGTGCGCATTCGCACCGAGGTCAACACGAACGTCGATTCGCGCCGCTCGTACGGCTTCGTTGCCGGCCCGGGCGTCTTCGAGACGACGGTGACGCGTCCGGACCTCTTCGGCAACTACTATCGCGAGCAGTTGCGCCTGCTCGCGAAGAACCATCATGTGCTGATCGAAGTCGGCTTGTCCGACAAGCCGATTCCGATTCACTTCGCGTTTGCGGAGGGCATCCACCTCGAGGGCGATCTCGGCCGCGAGAAGCTCACGATGATGCGCGACGTGTTCGATACGCCGGACTTGGCGCAGCTCGATGACCGCATCGTGAACGGCACCTACGAGCCGGGGCCCGGCGAGCCGCATCCGCTCGCGCTTTTCACGGCGCCGCGGGTCGACTTCTCGCTGCATCGGTTGAAGCACTACACGGCCACCTCGCCGACGCACTTCCAGAACTACGTGCTGTACACGAACTATCAGTTCTACATCGACGAGTTCGTGAAGCTCGGCCGCGAGCTGATGTCCCATACCGACGATGACGAGCTGCGCGCGTATCGCGGCGAATACACGTCGTTCATCGAGCCGGGCGACGTGATCATGTACAACGCCAATCTCGACGAGCAGCCGGAAGAGGGGACGGGCACCGTGCCGGCGCGTCTGCCGCAGATGCCCGCGTATCACTTGAAGCGCGCGGACGGCAGCGGCATCACGATGGTCAATATCGGCGTGGGGCCGTCGAACGCGAAGACGATCACCGATCACATCGCCGTGCTGCGCCCGCATGCGTGGGTCATGCTCGGCCACTGCGCGGGGCTGCGCAATACGCAGCGTCTCGGCGACTACGTGCTTGCGCACGGCTATGTGCGCGAGGACCACGTGCTCGACGCGGACCTGCCGCTATGGGTGCCGATTCCCGCGCTCGCGGAAGTGCAGTTGGCGCTGGAGCGCGCGGTCGCGCAGGTGACGCTGCTCGAAGGCGCGGAGTTGAAGCGCGTGATGCGCACGGGGACGGTGGCGAGCGTCGATAACCGCAACTGGGAATTGCGCGACTATCGTGAGCCAGTGCAGCGACTGTCGCAAAGCCGCGCGATTGCGCTCGACATGGAGAGCGCGACGATCGCCGCAAACGGCTTTCGCTTCCGCGTGCCGTACGGCACGTTGCTGTGCGTGTCCGACAAGCCGCTGCACGGCGAACTGAAGCTGCCCGGCATGGCTGATCAGTTCTATCGCGCGCAAGTCGACCAGCACTTGCAGATCGGCGTCAAGGCGATGGAATTGCTGCGGATGAACGGGCTCGACCGCTTGCACAGCCGCAAGCTGCGCAGCTTCGCGGAAGTCGCGTTTCAGTAAGTCCTGTGGGGCAAGCCAAGCTG
>DATGHJ010000026.1:0-3537 GCA_035308085.1 Trinickia sp.
TGGCGCAGCACGGCGTACTGTCCGCCGGGGATTGCCGTCAGCGACAGCGGCGCGGCAATCTCGACCGGCACCGCGAGCACCGCGCCCGCCTTCGAACGCAGCGCCGCCTCCGCCACCGCACTGGGGTCGTCGTAAAAGATCCCCACCGCGTGCTGGATCGAACCGAGCAGATTGTTGGAGCCGAGCCAGCCGAACAGCGCGTCGAACGCCTTGCCGATCTGCATGTACGAGCCGGTGTGATCGACGGTCACCGCCTGCATTGCCGGCACTTCCCGAATTTCCACGTCGCGCATGGCCATGGGGTCGCCTCCTGATTCCTGTGGCTGAATAATCGGCGCGGCTGGCGGGTTGTCTCACCGGATGCCGTTCGTGTCGGGGTTCGTGCAGGCAACATAGCACGAGGCCGTTTGACAAATCTTGCGGAGTTCGCGGGCGACCGGCGGCGGGCGTGCCGCGATCCGGCGAGCGAAGTGCGTTGCTAAAAGCACCTGCGGCGGTTCTTTCATCAAGCTTTCGTCGAGCTCGTCAAGTTTGCCGAATTTCGATAACACCTCGATTTATGACTCTCTAGCATCGGTTCGAAGCGTGTCCGGTTGCCGCAGAGGCGCACGGATACATGGGGCGTGAGCGGCTAACTCGGAGTCGTCGATGACAACAAAGTCGAACCAACAGCAAGTCAATAGCCCGCGTGCCGGCAAGGTCACCCATCACGAGCTCAAGCAGACGCTCGGCACGTGGCAGCTTTGGGGGATCGCGGTCGGTCTCGTGATTTCCGGCGAGTACTTCGGCTGGAGCTATGGCTGGGCGAGCGCGGGCACGCTCGGCTTCGTGATAACCGCGCTGTTCATCGCGGCGATGTACACGACGTTCATCTTCAGCTTCACCGAGCTCACTACGTCGATACCCCACGCGGGCGGCCCGTTCGCGTATGCACGGCACGCGTTCGGCCCGGTCGGCGGCTATCTCGCGGGCGCGGCGACGCTCGTCGAATTCGTCTTCGCGCCGCCCGCGATTGCGCTAGCCATCGGCGCGTATTTGCACGTGCAGTTCCCCGGCCTCGAACCGAAGCATGCGGCGATGGGGGCGTATCTCGTCTTCATGGCGCTCAATATCGTCGGCGTGCAGATTGCGGCGGCGTTCGAGTTGTTCGTCACGGTGCTCGCGATCTTCGAATTGCTCGTCTTCATGGGTGTCGTCGCGCCGGGCTTCGCATGGTCGAACTTCGCGAAGGGCGGCTGGGCAGGCGCCGATCATTTCAGCCTCGGCGCGTTCCACGGCATGTTCGCGGCGATTCCGTTCGCGATCTGGTTCTTTCTCGCGATCGAAGGCGTCGCGATGGCGGCCGAGGAAGCGAAAAACCCGAAGCGCTCGATTCCGATCGCCTACGTCACCGGCATCCTTACGCTCGTCGTGCTCGCGATCGGTGTGATGGTGTTCGCGGGCGCCGCCGGCGACTGGACCAAGCTCGCCAACATCAACGACCCGCTTCCGCAAGCGATGAAATACATCGTCGGCGCAAACAGCGGCTGGATGCACATGCTCGTGTGGCTCGGCCTGTTCGGGCTGGTCGCATCGTTTCACGGCATCATCCTTGGCTATTCGCGGCAGATTTTCGCGCTCGCTCGCGCCGGCTACCTGCCCGAGTGGCTCGCGAAAGTGCACCCGCGCTTCAAGACGCCGCATCGTGCGATCCTCGCGGGCGGCGTGGTGGGCATCGCCGCGATCTACAGCGACGAGCTGATCCAGTTCGGCGGCCAGACGCTGACGGCCAATATCGTGACGATGTCGGTGTTTGGCGCTATCGTGATGTACATCGTCAGCATGCTCGCGCTGTTCAAGCTGCGCCGCACCGAGCCGAACATGGAGCGTCCGTTCAAGGCACCGTTGTTCCCGTACTTCCCGGCGTTCGCGCTCGTTGCCGCAGCGATTTCGCTCGCGACGATGGTGTACTACAACTTTCTCGTGGCGATCGTGTTCGCGATCTTCCTGGCGCTCGGCTACGTGTATTTCCTGCTCACGCGCCGACAGCGCGAGATCGCGCCGGCCGACGCGCTGCTCGAGGAGTGAGCGCGTTTTAGGCTATCAGTGCAGCAGCACGTGGAGTCAGAAAAATGAGCTATTCGGAGACCATCGGCGCGCGGACCTACCGGTTCGCCGACTTGAAGACCCTGCTTGCGAAGGCGAGCCCGTTGCGCTCCGGCGATGAACTCGCCGGCGTCGCGGCGGCGAGCGAGGAGGAGCGCGTCGCGGCGAAGATGGCGCTCGCGCAGGTGCCGCTCGCGACGTTCCTGAACGACGCGCTGATCCCCTACGAGAGCGACGAGGTCACGCGGCTCATCATCGATACGCATTCGCGCGAGGCGTTCGCTGAGATTTCGCATCTGACGGTCGGCGATTTCCGCAACTGGCTGCTCGCCGATACGACCGATACCGCGGCCCTCACGCGCATCACCGCGGGGCTCACGCCGGAGATGGTCGCCGCGGTGTCGAAGCTGATGCGCAATCAGGATCTGGTGCTCGCCGCGAAAAAGCGTCCGGTGGTCACGCGCTTTCGCAACACGGTCGGCTTGCCGGGACACATGTCGGTGCGCCTGCAGCCGAACCATCCGACCGACGACGTAAAGGGCATCGCCGCGTCGATGCTCGACGGCCTGATGTACGGCTGCGGCGACGCGATGGTCGGCATCAACCCCGCCACCGACAGCCTGGCCGCGATCACGACGCTGCTCGCGATGGTCGACGACTTCCGTCAGCGCTACAACGTGCCGACGCAATCGTGCGTGCTCACGCACGTGACGAACACGATTGCCGCGATCGAAAAGGGTGCGCCGGTGGATCTCGTGTTCCAGTCGGTCGCGGGAACCGAGAAGGCGAACGCCGGCTTCGGCATCACGCTCGCGCTGCTGCGGGAGGCGTATGACGCGGCGCTGTCGCTCAAGCGCGGCACGGTTGGCGACAACGTGATGTACTTCGAAACCGGCCAGGGCAGCGCGCTGTCGGCGAACGCGCATCATGGCGTCGATCAGCAGACGTGCGAGGTGCGCGCGTATGCGGTCGCGCGGCACTACAACCCGTTTCTCACGAATACGGTGGTCGGCTTCATCGGCCCGGAGTATCTGTACGACGGCAAGCAGATCATCCGCGCCGGTCTCGAAGACCACTTCTGCGGCAAGCTGCTCGGCGTGCCCATGGGCTGTGACATCTGCTACACGAACCACGCGGAAGCCGATCAGGACGACATGGACAACCTGCTGACGCTGCTTGGCGTCGCGGGCATCAACTTCATCATGGGCGTGCCGGGTGCCGATGATGTCATGCTCAACTACCAGAGCACTTCGTTTCACGACGCGCTTTATGTGCGCGACGTGCTGGGCCTGCGCCGTGCGCCGGAGTTCGAGGATTGGCTCGAAGCGATGCAGATTGCGGATGCGCGCGGCGTGCTGCTGCCGGCGTCGCCGCGGCAGCCGCTGTTGGCTGGTGTCAGCGAGTGGATGGGCGTGGAATGACCGAGTTCCTCGAAAAGAATCCGTGGAATGC
>DATGHJ010000027.1:0-3877 GCA_035308085.1 Trinickia sp.
CGGTTCAACGCGTTCTTCCATAAGATGCTCGATGCGGGCGTGTACTTCGCGCCGTCCGCGTACGAAGCGGGCTTCGTGTCGATCGCGCACGACGACGCCGTGATCGACGCCACCATCGATGCCGCGCGCGGCGCGTTCGCCGCACTGTCGGCTTAAAACAAACCTACGTAAGTCGAGGCACACGCCGCGATGTTTTCCGAAACCGACTTCATCCATATGCAACGCGCGCTCGCCCTCGCGGCGCGCGGCATGTACACGACGACGCCGAATCCGCGCGTCGGCTGCGTGCTCGTGAAAGGCGGCATCGTGATTGGCGAAGGCTTCACGCAGCCCGCCGGCCAGGACCACGCCGAAGTGCGCGCGCTCAAAGATGCCCGCGCGCGCGGCAACGATCCGCGCGGCGCGACCGCCTACGTGACGCTCGAGCCGTGCAGCCACTTCGGCCGCACGCCGCCGTGCGTGAACGCGCTGATCGACGCGCAAGTCGAGCGCGTGATCGCCGCGATGGAAGACCCGAATCCGCAGGTGTCGGGGCGCGGCCTCGCGATGCTTCGCGAAGCCGGCATCAACGTGCGCTGCGGCCTGCTTGCGACCGAAGCGCATGAGATGAACATCGGCTTCGTGTCACGCATGACGCGCGGCCGGCCGTGGGTGCGCATGAAGATCGCGAGCTCGCTCGACGGCCGCACCGCCCTGCCCTCCGGCGAAAGCCAGTGGATCACGGGCGACGCCGCGCGCGCCGACGGCCACGCCTGGCGCGCACGCGCCTGCGCGATCCTGACCGGCATCGGCACCGTGCGCGAAGACGATCCGCAACTGACCGTGCGCGCGGTCGCGACGACACGCCAGCCGCAGCGCGTGCTGATCGACAGCCGCCTCGAAGTGCCGCTGACGGCGCGCATCCTCGAAGGCGCGCCGTCGCTCATCTTCTGCGCATCGATCGACCAGCACAACGCCGATCACGCCGTCTCGCTTGCCGCGCGCGGCGCGGAGATCGTGCCGATCGCGAATGCGCACGGCAAGGTGGATCTGCCGGGGATGCTCAAAATTCTCGGCTCGCGCGGCATCAACGAACTGCATGTCGAGGCGGGCCACAAGCTTAACGGGTCGCTGTTGCGCGAAGGCTGCGTCGACGAATTGCTCGTCTATGTCGCGCCGAGCCTGCTCGGCGCCGAATCGGCGGGGATGTTCGACTTGGCCGCACCCGCAACGCTCGCGTCGCGCAAGCGTCTCTCTTTCCACTCGATCGAGCGAATCGGCGACGACTTGCGCGTGCTCGCGCGCTTCGTGCCGGCCGACTCCTCAACCGACGCCACTCGCTAACTTTCAGGAATCCACTCGATGTTTACAGGTATCGTCGCGGCGGTCGGCCGCATCGAATTGATCCAGCCGCTCGGCGGCGCACCGGACGCAGGCGTGCGCCTGACGGTGAACGCCGGCTCGCTCGGCCTCGACGACGTCGCGCTCGGCGACAGCATTGCGATCCAGGGCGCGTGCATGACGGTGATCGCGAAAACGGCGCAGACGTTCGACGTCGACGTGTCGCGCGAAAGCCTGAACTGCACCGCGGGTCTTGCGCAGACGGGCGACGTGAATCTCGAGAAGGCGCTGCGCGCGCACGATCGTCTCGGCGGACACATCGTGTCGGGACATGTCGACGGGCTCGGCACGGTCACGCATTTCGCGCCGGTCGGCGAATCGCAAGAGTTGCGCGTGCTCGCGCCGCACGAGATCGGCCGCTATCTCGCGTACAAGGGCTCGATTACCGTGAACGGTGTGAGCCTCACGGTGAACTCGGTAAGCGATCGCGACGATGGCTGCGAGTTCTCAATCAACCTGATCCCGCATACCGTCGAAGTGACGACGCTCAAGCATCTCGCGCCGGGCGCGAAGGTCAATCTCGAGATCGATTTGATTGCGCGGTATGTGGAGCGGATGCTCGGGGCGTCTCAGGATGGCTATAAGTCATTGAAATAATTCGGTTTTTAGAGGATCGACTGTCTACCGTCGTCTCGCTAAAACTCGCTACAGCTACGATTTTGTGACGGTATTTCTGACGGTATACGGCCGATTTCTGCAGTTCGTATACCGTCACACCCCCGAGATTTGGCCTCTGCGGCACATTGAAAACGGCTGCCTGCCGCGCCAGCATTGGGATCGGCGTCGATCAGCAAAGACCGCTCAAGACGCTTTCGTACAGTGTCTCGCCTGTTTCTGAACCTGAGCGAGCGACACGATACCCACAATCCCCTCGGCCTTGCTCAAGACCATGGACTACCGCGTCAGTTACGAACACAGCCTGAAGAGCGAACCCGACGCATTCATCGTCCAGGTCCCATCCCAGCTCGTGCGGGACGTGCCTGCCAACATCCCCCGGGCGCTACTCCCCGAGTACATCACCGACCTGATCCTCCAACGCTCGCCGACCATCGGACGAATCCGAAACCTCCGGGTTCTCTGAAGGGGACGCCCCGTCTGCTGGCGCACCGGATTGCAGTAACGGTGGGGAGCCCATCTGACCAGACGCGGCCATTTTCAGTCGTTCGCTCTCGCCCGCGAATGGACACTCAAATGTCTGCTCCAGGCATAGCGGCGGCCCCTCACACATCTGGCTGATCAACCACAAGTAAGCAGGGACGATATCGACGCCTGCAGGCGCTTCGCATTGCGGGCTGCCTGCGCAGCAGCCCGTCGATGCATCGCTCGCAATGCCGCCGCCGGATCCGGCGTGAATTTCCTCGGGCTGCTGGCGAACCAGAAAAACTTGACAGCACGAGCATATGCTCCTATTCTTTGCCTCAAGAGAGCATATGCTCTCATTTTCGAACGGAGCGAAGCGATGAACCAGCCTGAGATTCTTGTGAGCGGTGCAACCGGACGCACCGGCGGTATTGCCATTGACGAACTGCTCAAGATGCACAAACGCGTGCGGGCCTATGTGCGCACAGATGATGATCGGGCGGCAGTCCTGAGGCAGCGCGGTGTCGATGTCGCGGTCGGAGACTTCACCGACATCGACGACATTCGGGCAGCGATGGAAGGCATCCGATCGGCGTATTTCCTTCATCCGATCGCGCCGGGAATCATCGGGGCCGCGGCCTATTTCGCGCAGGCAGCAAAGGAAGCGGGTGTCACGGCAATCGTCAACATGTCGCAGATTTCCGCGCGCCGGGAGTCGATGAGCCACGCGGCACAGGATCACTGGGTCTCCGAGCGGGTCTTCGATTGGTCGGGTGTCGCGACCACGCATTTGCGCCCGACCTTCTTTGCCGATTGGCTCGTCTATCCGCATTTTGCGCGGGAGATATGGGCCACGAAGAAGATCGAATTTCCGTTTGGCGACGGCCGTCACGCGCCCATCGCCAGCGACGATCAGGGACGCGTGATCGCCCACCTCCTCGCCAACCCCGAAGGCCACGAGGGCAAGACTTACACGCTCCACGGCCCCGTCGAGATGAACCACGTCGAGATCGCTGACGCGATGAGCGAAGTTCTCGGCACCCGGATCGAATACGCGCCGACGTCCATCGAGGAATTCCGGATCAAGATGGAAACCCTTTACAAGTTTCCGCCGTTCCTCACGCAGCATCTGGTCGAAGTCGCGCAGAACTATCGCGACGGCATCTTCTCGGGCACCAACGACGTCGTCGAGAAGGTCACCGGAAAGCCGCCGCTGTCGGTCCAGCAGTTCGTCGCGAAATATCGGGCTGCATTCGTGTGAACACGTCCTTGAAACAAATCGAGAGGTTTGAAAATGTCACCCATCCAATCCGATCGTCACCCGTTTCTCGATGATCTGACGGCCGACGCGGAGCTGGTCAGCTCGGTGTTGCGCGCGCCCGTCGTCGGGCGCGACGAAATCCGGCTCGCCGTCGAC
>DATGHJ010000028.1:0-2215 GCA_035308085.1 Trinickia sp.
TACGAGTTCGTCTCGCAGACCGATACCGAAGTCGTCACGCATCTGATCCACAGCCTTTATGCCGGCGACCTGTTCGCGGCCGTGCGCGAAGCCGTCAAGCAGCTGCACGGCGCGTTCGCGATCGCTGTGATCCACAAGGACCAGCCGCATACGGTGGTCGGCGCGCGTCAGGGCTCGCCGCTCGTCGTGGGCTTGGGCGACGGCGAGAACTTCCTCGCGTCGGATGCGCTCGCGCTCGCGGGCAGCACCGAACGCTTCATCTTCCTCGAAGAAGGCGACGTGTGCGAGCTGTCGCTCGAAGGCGTGAAGGTCGTCGGCCGCGACGGTCAGGCGGCCGAGCGTGAGGTGCGCAATGTCGTGGCCTACGGCGGCGCGGTCGAACTCGGGCCGTATCGCCACTTCATGCAGAAGGAAATCTTCGAGCAGCCGCGTGCGATCAGCGACACCATCCCGGCAACCGAAGCCTTCGATCCTTCGATCTTCGGTGCAGGCGCCGGCGCGGTGTTCGGCGAGATCGACAGCCTCTTGATTCTCGCGTGCGGCACGAGCTACTACTCGGGGCTGACCGCGAAGTACTGGCTCGAATCGATCGCCAAGATTCCGACGCAAGTCGAGATTGCAAGCGAATACCGGTATCGCGATTCGGTGCCGAACCCGAAGTCGCTCGTGGTCGTGATCTCGCAATCGGGCGAAACGGCGGACACGCTGGCGGCGCTCAAGCACGCGCAGGACCTGGGGCATCGCCATACGCTGTCCGTTTGCAACGTCGGCACGAGCGCGATGGTGCGCCTGACCGAGCTGTCGTTCCTGACGCGTGCGGGGCGCGAGATCGGCGTTGCGTCGACCAAGGCGTTCACGACGCAGCTCGTCGCGCTGTTCGTGCTGGCGGCTACGCTCGGCAAGCAGCGCGGGCATATCGATGCCACCCAGGAAGCAAACTACATCAAGCAATTGCGGCACTTGCCGGCGGCGTTGAACAGCGTGCTGGCGCTCGAGCCGCAGATCATCGCGTGGTCGGAGGAGTTCTCGCGCAAGGAGAATGCGCTTTTCCTCGGCCGCGGGATGCACTATCCGATCGCGCTCGAGGGGGCGCTGAAGCTCAAGGAAATCTCGTACATCCATGCCGAGGCGTATCCCGCCGGCGAGTTGAAGCACGGGCCGCTCGCGCTCGTGACGGAAGCGATGCCGGTCGTGACCGTGGCGCCGAACGATGCGCTGCTCGAGAAGCTCAAGTCGAACATCCAGGAAGTGCGGGCGCGCGGCGGCGAGCTGTACGTGTTCGCCGATGCGGACACGAAGATCGTCAACGACGAGGGCCTGCATGTGATCCGGATGCCGGAGCACTACGGGCTGCTGTCGCCGATTCTGCACGTCGTGCCGCTGCAGTTGCTTGCGTATCACACGGCGTGCGCGCGCGGGACCGACGTCGACAAGCCGCGCAATTTGGCGAAATCGGTGACGGTGGAGTAAGCGTCGCGAAGGCGCATTCAGCAAGTTGGAACGGACGATCAGTTTCGGTTAACGGACGGTGCGGACCGGGCTGCAACCCTTGAGGTACCTAGCTTTAACCGAAACAAATAGCCGATTGGCCGAGACCTAGAACCGCGATGAAGCTGAATCTTGCTCGATAGCGCCTCTTCATTTTTCACTCACGACCGCAAGCCTTCTTCTGCATTGCAAGAGCAGGCAAGTTGTCAGTTTTGCTTTGTTAGAACCTGATTCATTGCGATATACCTGCGCTGTTTCTGTGTGGGCGCACAACCGTCGACCAGGCACACCCTTTGCGGCAGGAACGTGGCTCATGTCAATCTCCCAAGCGGTACCCAACGAGGAAATGGGCGAATACGCGGCCGTGGGCGTGAGCGTCGGTGTCGCAATTGCGAAGAAAGGCGAATCGTACCCGTTGGTGAAGCGGGCTGACCGGGCCCTGCGAATCGCGCCACCTCGAAGGCCGAAGGTTCCGTGCGGTCCTGAAAGTACTGCTCGAGCGCCTGCGACACGGCCTGCATTTCCTGCGCGGCACTGACGATGCGTTTGAGCACAACCGCTTCCGGCGAGCCATTGAATTCTCTTGCCATCCGGTTGCCAGCTTACGGTTCACTCCGCAGATTCATGGTCGCCTGCACGCTTGGCCGCTTCGTTTCCTTCACGCACACGGCCTGGCCGCTGCGGCGCCCTACGTCCGCGCCCCGAAATCGGCCGCGGTCAACACAAT